>PGXT01000200.1 GCA_002839285.1 Spirochaetae bacterium HGW-Spirochaetae-5
GAATTTTCAGATGAAGCCATTGTTCAGTTCTGTATTACGCATAACTACATCAATAACTACAGATTTTTTGTTAAGGGGGGAGAGGAGTATCAGGTGAAGATTAAAGCTTCCTTCATCGACAATACTGCTCTTAAATTTTTCGGCAGAAAGATTGTTAAACATCAGGCTGCCGGGGAGATCGGTTATAAAGACGGATGGTATTTTACCACCGATGCTTCAGGTGAGGCATATTTTTTCTCGCAGATTGTCAGCCTTTACGACAACGGCAAAAGTATGTATACAGCAACTGTAAATGTATATGTTGCCGGGTCGGGATGGACCGGTAATATTCATGGAGATGAAAAAGAGTGGAAGAAAGCTTCCCCGGATGATGTGCCTGAAATATCTGAAGTGATGAAATGTACTCTGCAGAAGGTAAAAGAGAATGGCAAGAGCCGCTATATACTTGTTGATTATATTAAAGTAAAATAAAAGACCGGGGATAAAATGGAGAAGTATAAAAATATTAGAAGTATAATTATCGGCGGGATGATAATGATTCTGTCTTCAGCATCTATCTCATGTGCCGGGATTAAAAATTCCGTTGAGAATATTAAAGAAAATAAATCCGCAGTTTCAGAGAAAAAAGCAGTTGATGAAAATTACTCCGGCTCTTACAGGCTGACCGATGCAAAAATATGTAACATTGTAATTACAATTAAAAAAGATAAGAGCGATTATACTTATGCAATAAACGGAACCGGTGTCAATAGCTCCGGCACAAAGCGGAGCGGTGATAAAACTGCCGTTGAGGGTGCTTATTCAAATAATACTATTACTGTTCAGAACTACGGCAATTCCATGAATCAGTATGTATGTTTTAAAAGCTGTGATGCCAAATATCTGGAGTTTGTAAAGGCGGATTGATCTATTCCGGGAAGGACTTTGTAGCTGCGAATTATTTTACTGGATGCGTAAGCCCCCGCTTCAGACACAGCGCGTACCGCTATGCCTGAAGAAATAAATTTGTACCGGTTCTATTTATTATATTTATGAGGTTACATTATATGAAGTATTTAATTCATCTGCTTGTTATTGTTTTACTCTCTGCGGGGAGTTCTTTATCTGCAGCGGAGATCAGTTCAGAGAAAGTTTTAGTCGATCTGTCAAAAGATATTCTTAAAACATTAAGTTCACGTAATTACAAAGCTCTGAGCAGGTATGTACATCCTTCGCTTGGTCTGAGGCTGACGCCATATTCATATATCGACATAAAGAATGACAGGAAGTTTACAGCAAAAGAACTGTCTAATATAAAACAGCCGAAGAAAAAATTTATCTGGGGTGAATATGACGGAAGCGGGGAGCCGATTAAGATGACAATCGGTGAATACTTCAGAAGATTTGTCTACGATGCCGATTTTCTGACGAAGGGGGAGGTTACTGTAAATGAGGTTAACAATGTTGAAGAGGCCTATCCCGGCTGCGACTTTGTAGACTTTATGATACCCATGATTGATCCTCAGTATGAAGGAATAGATTGGAGAGCTCTCCGTCTTGTGTACAAAAAAGAGAAGGATAAATTTTATCTGATCGGAATAATTCACAACGAGCATACAATTTAATAAGCAGAGAGAGTTAACGCGTAAAACGGGATTTTTCGCGCTGCTTGAGGATGTAATAATTTTCATTCAGAGGTTCCTGCGGAGTAGGGAACTCCCGGGATTCAATATAATTTATCTCATCACCTGTCATGAACCATGATTCACCTGATGAAAGGATTCACTTGATTTACTGATGGATAACTCTCCAGATCAAGCTAATCCCTTAATCCTCCAAATCAAGGTTCAGACATTTTCAATTTTCAGTGGCAGTCCCCTCCGCATGAGCAGGAACAATCACCACCTTCTGCTTTTTCGAAACACTCTTTACCTTCTTTGAACGAATAAAATGCAAGTCCCGCAGCTCCGATTGAATCGAAGAAGCTTATTCCCGTAAGCTCAAAGATTCCGCTTGATGCGAGGAGAATCACCGACATATACAGGCAGACCTTTGTGCAGCCCGCATCGGAGATTATCGGCTGCGACTGAAGCTCTTTCCCTACTTTAAGCTTTGCCTGCATGAGGAAATACATTGTAGCAATTGAGAGAAGTGATATTACAATACCCCAGAATGTTGTTTCCGGTCTATGTTGTGTTTTAAGCGCGGTTTTTTCGAAATTATTTTCTCTGTTGAAATCGTTTTTTCTGAATCGAATGATCATGTGGGCGATTCCAATCCCCGAAATTACTTCAATAAAACTGTCAATTCCGAATCCGAAGAGTGCAAGAGTTTCATCTGTATATCCGAAATATGCCGAGACAATACCTTCGATGATGTTGTAGAGAATTGTGATCATACTTAATGAAAAAGCTGTTTTATATAGTGCAGCTGTATCGGGTCTGTTCATATTAATCCTTTGGTGTTTGTATAAATTTTATAATTAACTGATTAGGATATGATTTTTTTTTAACAGAAATGTTGCAATAAAAATTTATCAGCCATAAACCCGGAATCCCCCCGTTTCGTTTCGCTCAACATCCCCCTTTAATAAAGGGGGATATAAAATTCCGGAAGTCTAAACCCTCTTTGTCAAAGAGGGTGGCCGAGAGCGATGTGCTGAGCCTGTCGAAGTAGCCGGGAGATTTTCGGTATTATATAGAAAATTATTTAATGAGAAATCACACGGTCGCAGCATCAGCATATTTCAGAAAATAAATGATAATATCCATATCACAGCAAAAGATGATATAGCCGCTATCAATGTTGCCGTGGTGAAATATTTATAGGAGTCCTTTACTCCGATTCCGCTATGCTGGGATACTATCCAGAAGTACGGGTCATTGACATGCGATACAGCCATTGAACCGGCCGTAATTGCCGCTACTGTAAATGCCGGGTCGAGTCCTATGGATGCGGAAAACGATGCCGATAGTGAAGATGCCGTGATGATAGCTATTGTTGATGAACCGTTAATTGTTTTAACCGCCGCTGCTATAAGAAACGGAAGAAGAAGTCCTGCGCCTGTAAATACAAATGTTTCGGATATTGTTTTTGTCAAAGATGATGCTTTCAGGACAGCTCCGAATGCTCCACCTGAACCAGCAATGATAAGAAGTTTAGCCGATCGTTCTATGCTCTCTGCTCCCCATTCGCTGAAAGTTTTACCGAAATCTTTTCTTTTCAATAGAACAAGCGTAAGGAAAAGTCCAATGAGCATTGAAGTAGAGGGGTCACCTGTAAATTCAAAAAGCGCCGCAATCTTTCCGCTTCCGAATGGCCTTGAACTCATTGTCGTAAATGATCTTAATGTAATAAAGAATAGGGGTACGGCAATGGGGAGAATGGAAAACCCGAGCGTGGGGAGATCCTTGTCTATGATGTGTTTTCTGTCCGAGAGATGATTTGTAATATCCGTGTCTCCTGAAACAAATTTTCTGCACCAGAAATATGACGCAGCAACTCCCGCTGCAGATGATGCTATACCTATAAGTATGATTTTCCATATCCCCGCGCCAAGTATTCCGGCTGCTGCAATAGGTCCCGCCGATGGAGGGAGTATTGAATGTACCGTATATATTCCGGCAGCCAGCGCAACGGCTACTGTACCGGCTTTTTTCCCTTCGATCTTTTCCAGTAATCTCCCTGCCGGAGCAAAAAGAATAAATCCCGATTCGGAAGGGCTCGATACAGAGAGAATGCTTCCGGTAATTGTCAGCACTGCCGGTGCCTCTTTTTTGCCGGCGATTTTCATTATCGAATTAGTTATCGTGGTTACAGCTCCGGTTTTTTCCATTATTACGGCAATTGCTGTCCCGGCTATTATCAGAATTCCGTAATATCCTATTGTCGCGCCAAAACCGTTTCTTACTGCGGTTATGGTGTTGGCTGGAGATACTCCGCTAATCATTCCAAAAATAAATGACGCCGGCACCAGAATGTAAAAGGGGTTGAGCTTGAATCTGTAAGTTAAAAAAATAACAAATAAAGCCAGTATAAGAATAAAAACTGTATATGCGATTGTAGAAAACATAATTCTCTCCGGAAATAAAGATCTTTATATATAGAGACGTCTGACAGAAGAATAAAATCAAAAAAAATTAAAAGTCCATAAAAAAATTAAGAATTTCACCGGTGATTATTATCCGGATATGTATAGATGTTTACAGTGACATTTTTCTCCGCGATCTCATGTGCAGCTCTATGCATATAAGAGCAGTTGCGGGCATGCTTAGAAACATCCCTATACAACCTACTGCCGAACGTACAAGTTCACTCATTACCGGCGTGTGATTCAGAACCATTAAAAATGGTATACCCGGTTCAAGCTTAAGTGCTATAAGAAGAACAAGAGGAAGAGATGTTCCTACATAGGCAAAGAGTAGTGTATTCATTGTTGCTCCAAGCATGTCAGAGCTGACAGTGACGATTGATTTGAAAGCCTCTTTGAAAGATATCTCCGGATGAACACGGAAGATCTCCTCCGTTGCAGATGCGATGGAGATACAGACATCCATGATGGCTCCAAGTGCTGATATTATAATGGCAGATAGAGCCAGACCTTTCAGGTCTATATCAATACTCGATGCGTAGAATACTGTCATCATCTCATTAGTTACAATTCCGGTAACTCTGAGTATCCATCCCGAGAAGAGGGCAAGTAGTGTTGCAATTATTACTCCGCTTGCGGCTCCGATTATAGCGGCAAGTGTTTTTTTCTGGAAACCGAGTATTATAGGTGTGGTTAGAACTATTGAAAAAAGTGCAATCCCCACGGCCATTGGAATAGGAGATTTCCCCTTTAATGTCAGCGGCACCAGCAGATAGAATAGAAGAAAAATCGTAGTCATCAGTGAAGCCATGGACAGTATGCCTCTTAGTCTGCCCACTGCAATGATTGAAATGAGCAGAAGTATGCCGAGAATAACAAGTCCTTTTGTATTTTCAACGTCGTATATATAAATATTATCTATATCATTTGACTCATATTTTGAGATACCTATAAAAACTATATCACCCTTCTGATAGAACATACCCTTGGGCATATTGTCGTCACCTTTGAATTCAACAATATGAGATTCACCTTTTTTTGGG
>PGXT01000027.1:0-11620 GCA_002839285.1 Spirochaetae bacterium HGW-Spirochaetae-5
GGTACCATCTGGATTAATCCGGCTGATTTCACCGGATGCTTCACTCCAGTAAACAACAGATTGACGAGGAGCTTTGTGTAAAAGAATTTCAAACTCTGAACCGCACCCCGTTATTAGAAAAAATATACAAAAAACAACGACGCATACCAGGCAAGCCGCAGCATTCCGGATTATACTTTTCATATTATAAATTGTGCCGCTCAGAAAGAATATCCTGCGCCAAGACTTACTCCTGTTCCGGCAAACGAAGATGCCCCGTCGTGTATATAGTCAATTTTTATTTTTGGTGATAAAACAATCGTGCTGATGTTAAAAGAGGGCCCGGCATGAATAGATATACTCCATTTAACTGCTGAAAGTTTTTCTTCAGTTTCATTATTCTTTACAGAATACCACCCTGCCCCGAGCAATGAGGTAAAATTAAAAGTCGTATCAGAAATGCCTATTGGGATTTTCCATAGCGGGCCTGCTGATACAGCAATCCCTTTTATACTTCGATCATTATCCGAAGAATACAGAAAATTTACCTCGCTTTCAATTCCATCAATTTCAAACGTCTCTAAAAAACTGATATCATAAACAGGAATCTCTGCAGAAAAAAATAAACCGGCATGGTAAGGGAGAACAGGAGCGAGTTCTCCCGATGTTTTATTATAAAAAATACCCGTCATTAAAATCAAAGAAACGGTCTTATCGGTCGAAATAACACCCGCCTGCCTGTTTTCTTTCAGCTTCTTCTCTCCGGACTCGTAATTATTTTTAACATCCCTTTCATTTACTGTTTTCCCGATATTCTGCAGATACTCAATATCATCCTTAAAACTTTCTGTTTTGTAAATTTCTTTTATCTGATTATATTTGATAGTAAATTCGCCATGATTATTGGCGAATACAACATAGTCCGGCTTCCGGTCTTCAAGAATTTTACCGTTAAGAATCATATCATCTCTGGTAATAATGACATCGGCCCGTAGTATAGATAACGCTCCAAATACTAACATCAGAACAATAGAAAAATTTATCCGCATATTATCTGTTTTCTATCACCTTTGATATTTTGTCTCTTTTTACATCAATACGTCCGATACTTGTTTCCAAAGATATATACTCTGCATTTTTTTCAATTAATTTGCCTTTGAATGTATTTCCGTCACTGGTCAATATCACAAGAAAAATATCTTCAGGCGGTTCACTCTTCATAGTCATTTTCCCGACTTTCATTTTTAAAGCGTCAGGTACAGAAATTTTTATTCCATTTTGAATCCGTAGACCGGATACTGCACTATCTTTCCTGTCTTCAATCATCCGGCTGAGAACCGGATCCTCAAATCTGGTGTTGATAAGTTTTGATGTTTCCAGTATTGCATTATCTCCGCCGATAGAAGTTCCAATCATAAAGAGTTTTCTATTGGAAAATTTCGCGTAAGGTGAATCGGGAGTTGATGTTATCACCTTCAGATAATTTTCCACCGCTTTTTCCGGCTGACCAAGCCCGCTGTAACACCGGGCCTTATAATAAAGAATTCGGGAGAGATCTTTAGAGCCCGATTTCTGTTCCGCTGCATTAATTATTTTAAGAGCCTGTTCATAGGCGAGAAGATTGACAAGTTTCTGGCTTTTCAAAACAGGGTCTGATTTTCCATTAAGCACCATATTTCTGGCAAGATTGAATCCTTCGAGATATTGTGCAAGTATTGAAGCTGTTATTGCACTGCTTTCATAACTATAATCTTTTATGATTTTATTATAATTATTCATCGCCTTTTCATCATCTCCATCAAGTGCGTAACAATACCCCTGGCGCAGGAGAATACTTGCCTTAAGCGTACTGCTTAAATCTGCATTCAGCAAAGCCTTATTGTATTGAACAATAGCCTGTTTGAATAAAAAGTTTTTTTCGAAATAATAAGCCGCATCAAGATCTTTAAACTGATCCCCGGGAGCATGCTGATATTTTATCGGGGACTTGCCCAGAATCAGCCTGTTGATATTTATCAGACCTAATGCAGGGTAGAAAAAAATATGAAATTTATCTGATGTCATCTCCTCGTCGCTATTTACAGTCAGCGACAGAGAATTAATTTTTTGTTCAATCTCATCAGCCTTATCCTGTGAAATCCGTTCCTCATATATTTTTTTATTAATCTCATAAGTCGCTATCAGCGCGATGTGATCGACACTCCCTTCACTTTTATCAAACTCCTGTAGATAAATCTTTAATTCATTCAGTCTTATAGAAATTACCATCTGATTGATCATATAAAGATAGGCCACAATCACGAGTGATGCGGTTAAAAAGAGAATTATAAAAAATTTATTCTTCATTGATAACGCACTTCAGAAATTGGATTCAACCCGGTTTTTTCCGCTGCCTTTTGCTTTCATAAGCGCCTGCCTTGCCGATGAAATTACATCATTTTTATTTTCAATATTAATTAAATCCCGAAAACTGATATAAGCGATCCCCAGACTGACAGTTACGGAAAATTTTCCATCCGGCGTTACAATTTCACTTTTACTGACGGACAATCTGATCTTTTCGGCAAGTTCAGATACAGCATCCCGGGATGATTCAGTCGAAAGTACCGCAAATTCCTCACCGTCGAACCGTGCTGTTACATCACCGGCCGTGCAGCATCCGGTAATCTTACGGGCTATCTCTTTAAGCATTATATCACCGGTCTGAGTGCCATACATTCCATTTACTTTACTGAAATCATCGGGATTAATTATTATAACCGCTATATCTCTCTGTTTTAATTTTGATCTATCAAGCTCCTCATCAATTCTTTCGTAGAAATAATTTTCACTCAGCAGTCCGGTAAGTTCATCGCGTATCTCAGTCTTACTCATAATATTCTTTATATTTTTTACCGTGTCTATTTCATTGGAGAATGATTTTATATTTTTTTCTATCGATTCAGCCATTTTGTTGAATGTGAATGAAAGTGAGGCAAATTCATCTTTTCTCTCTGACAACTGCACACGAGAAGACAGATCTCCATCCGAAAGCTTTTCCGCTGCTTCTCCGAACATTCTCACAGGTTGAATAATAGATTTGTAAAGAATTACCGCAAAAAACAGGTGGAAGATGAGTACGACAAAAATTACATAAATCACCTGTTTATAAAGATCTACAAGAGAATCACTGACAGTATTAATATTTTTCCGGACCAGAAGTATATAATCTTCACTGAGAAATTCTCCAAGAGGTATGTAAAAATTAATAATTTTGCTCTGGTCATCTACTCTGATATAATAATCTTTCCCGCTAAAAGCCATTGTTGTCATTGATCGAAGAAGATCCTCTTTATACGTTTCCGGCAGACTTCTGCCGGGCGAGGAGTTGTAAATGACCGAATTATTATTCGAAAAAATAATAAAATCATTATAATAAAGATGTATGCTCTTCACAAACTGTGATAAAGACTCCCTGTCATTTTTTATATTAAAAAGAGTCCCCTTTTTCATCTCTGCTGAAAATTTTCTCATTGAATCTATAAGCTGCGAAAGCTGTTTTTCAGATTCAAGCAGAACATTTCTGCTTATAAGGTCCACCTGGTTTTCGAAAATAATTGTTATAACAAAAGACAAAGTTATCAGCGACAGCAATATATAATACACCATCATCTTAAAACCGATCGATTGAAATAGTTTATGCTTCATATTCATTACTTACCCGATAGTCCAAATTGATTCTTATTTATTGCCGGATTTTTATCAAAAATGCGTTCTGATCAGAATTATATAATATTCAAAAACAGAATACAGCTTATATGATTAACCCCTTACCGGAAACCAGTCAAGCTCATTTATCTGTATATATTGTTTTTAATTCGGTAACCGTTTATTTTGGAGGGCACAGCGCTTCGCGCTGCGCCTGAAATGGGGGATTACGGGGGCACCGCCCCCGTAATCCCCCATTTCAACGTATGCGTAGCATATGCACCCCCGAAAATAATTTGCTACCTTTAATGCTGTTTATAATTATCGATAAAATCTTCCCTGAGATATTTAAATTATTCCAGAAAAATTCATTGACAAAATGTTTCTATAAATAGAAACGTTCTTGTATATAGAAAACTGCTGATTTATTAACGCTGTTCCTATATGACGATTAAGAAACCGAAGAGGTAAAAAAATGGCAAAAATACCATACAAAACATATCTTACAGAAGAGGAGATGCCTAAACAGTGGTATAACATCCGCGCAGATATGAAAGAGCAGCATGACCCGCTCCTTAATCCGGGAACACTTCAGCCCCTTGCAACAGAAGACCTCTATCCTGTATTCTGCGAAGAGCTCTGCAAACAGGAGATGGATTCAACAACAAGATATATAGATATTCCGGAACAGATTCTGGACTATTACAAAACATTCCGCCCGTCACCATTAATTCGGGCGTATCATCTCGAGAAAGCTCTCGGTACACCGGCGAAGATTTACTTTAAATTCGAAGGGAACAATACTTCAGGGAGTCACAAGCTCAATGCGGCTGCGGCAATGGCGTACTATGCTAAAGAGCAGGGGTTAAAATCTCTCACTACTGAAACCGGTGCCGGACAATGGGGCACTGCCCTATCCATGGCCTGCGCATATTTCGGTCTTGATCTCACGGTATTTATGGTAAAAGTCTCATTCAATCAGAAACCGTTCCGCAAGGCTGTCATGGAGACTTATGGTGCGAAAATAATCCCCAGTCCATCGGACACTACTCAGGTGGGACGGGCAATGCTCGCGAATGATCCTAATACCGGAGGGAGTCTGGGATGCGCAATCTCTGAGGCTATCGAGCTTTCAATGGGGGATGACAACTGTCGTTACGCCCTGGGGTCTGTACTTAATCAGGTATTACTCCACCAGTCTATCATTGGACTTGAAAGCAAAATTGCCATGGAAAAACTGGGAGAGTATCCCGATGTTGTAATCGGTTGCGCAGGGGGCGGATCCAACCTTGGCGGATTGATGTCTGCATTTATGCAGGACAAACTCACAGGGAAATCGAATGCGCGTTTCATCGCTGTAGAGCCGGCTTCATGCCCTTCGATGACTCGCGGGAAATACGCTTATGACTTCTGCGATACAGGGAAGATAACTCCCCTTGCCAGAATGTACACTCTCGGCAGCGACTTTATGCCGTCTCCGAACCATGCGGGTGGTCTCCGTTATCACGGGATGTCGCCTATTCTCTCAAAACTTTATCATGACAAATATCTGGAAGCCATATCTGTTGATCAGAACAAGGTATTCGATGCAGCGACAATGTTCTGTAAACTTGAACAGATTCTCCCTGCTCCGGAATCATCTCATGCAATCTATGGAGCGATTCAGGAAGCGCTTAAATGCAAAGAGACAGGTGAAGCAAAAACTATACTTTTTGGTCTTACAGGTACCGGGTACTTCGATATGCCTGCTTATATGCAGTACAATGAAGGTAAAATGACAGATTACATCCCTACAGACGCGGATCTGCAGAGAGGATTTGACGGTCTTCCGAAGGTTGATTAAAACTGAAACAGTACTAAAAAATTATTATCCCCGCCGCCTTCGGCGGCGGGGATAATAAAGCCTTTTTTACTTTTAGAAAAAATAAGAGATAAATACTGTCACATAATGCAAAAAAAATACTCCAAAAAAAAGCTGCCATATGGCAGCTTTTTTTTACTTTTTATCCTGATCATCTTCCGGTTTATCTTTAATAGATTTTTTGAATTCCCTGATGCCGGAACCAATATCTTTAGCGATAGTTGGAATTTTCCCTGCGCCGAAAAGAACAAGAACAATGAGAAATATAATTACAAGTTCCATTGCCCCGGGCATTGCAAAGGCATAATTCAGAGTTATGTTGCTGTACATGTCTTAACCTCTTTTTTAAACTGATAAAACCCGCTTGAAAGGCATTTAAAACATATGCATAAAAAATATCAAAGACTTTTTCTATATTTTTCAAGTAAAAATAGCACAGCGCTTCGCGCTGTGCCGGATATGGGGGATTACGGGGGCAGCGCCCCCGTAATCCCCCATATCCGGCGTATGCGGAGCATACGCACCCCGGTAGTTGACAAAAAATTTACTTTGCCCCTTCCGGGGGTGCGGGGGCTGAGCTGATTATAATTGACAATAATACTATTTCTTATAATCTGAACCGGAGTTAATTGCCTGAAATACGTTTTTTGTGCAGATTATAAACCGAAAAAACCTCATATATAACGGAGATTACATATGGAATGGATTATTGCCCTTCTGACTCTTACTTTTCTTGAAATTGTTCTTGGTATAGATAATATAATTTTCATCTCAATCCTTACCAACAGGCTGCCGGAATCGCAGAAGAGAAAAGGGAGGATTCTAGGCCTCGCCCTTGCTCTTATTTTCAGAATAATTCTTCTCTTTTCTCTCACATGGATGGTTAAGCATCTCACAACACCGCTATTCAGTGTGCTCACATTCAGCTTCAGTGTAAGAGAGATCGTTCTTATCGCCGGAGGATTATTCCTCCTTGCAAAGAGCACCAGCGAACTTCACTACAAAATTGATACACAGCACGCCGGAGCGGAAGCGGTCCCTGTTACTGCCGGATTTATGAATACCATAATACAGATAAGTCTTCTTGATCTGGTATTCTCGTTCGATTCAATTCTGACTGCTATAGGTCTTACAGACCAGCTGCCGGTAATGATAGCGGCTGTTGTAATCTCCATCATATTTATGATGGTATTCTCCGGCAAGGTTGCTGATTTCATTCACAAAAATCCCACTCTTGAAATTCTGGCATTATCATTTCTTATACTTATCGGTTTTATGCTTGTGCTTGAAGGTTTCCATCATCAGATACCGAAAGGTTATATCTATTTTGCCGTATTTTTCTCCCTTGGTGTTGAAGTTCTTAACATGAAGTTCCGGAAAAAACATAATTTAATTATCACGGAACAGGGGGATTGATAAAATGAAAGGATACCAGTTTATAATTTTTTTTACAATATTCCTCTCAATCTTTTTCGCGGGGAACTTTTATGTATTTGCCAGAGGATGGCAGGCTCTCCCTGCAAACTTAGCCGCAAGGGTAATTTACACAGCACTCTTTCTCTTCACGGCTTTGTCATTTATATTCGGTGAAATTTCAGAGAAGACAGGTTTTATTGAAGATAATAAAGCTCTTATCCTCATCGGCTCGACATGGCTGGCATTTCTGCTTTACGCAATTCTTATCCTGCTTGTAATTGATATGGCAAGAGGGTTAAACTACTTCTTTCATTTTCTCCCCTCTAATGAAGTTCTCAAGGCGGAGAATGTACCATTGAAGCTGATGATCGGAGTTGTCACTGCAGTATCGATGATAATTATTGCCGGTATCATCACTGCTTCAAGCCCCGTAGTCAGAACTGTTGATATAAAGATTGCAAAAAAAGGGGGGATTGAAAACTCGCTGAATATTGTAATGGCATCGGATATACATCTGGGCAACATTGTGGGGAGAAAAAAGTTTCAGCACCTTGTTGATACAATCAACTCTCTCGGCCCTGACATTGTCCTCTTCCCGGGAGATTTTTTCGACGAAACCCTTGGTCCTGTTGTCAAAGATAATATGGGTGGACTTGTTGAATCGATAAGAGCAAAGCATGGAGTGTATGCAGTAACAGGGAACCATGAATACATCGGAGGAGTTGTTGAGGCTGTGGATTTTATGACCAAACATAAAATCCGTGTTCTCCGCGATGAAGCGATCGAGATCAACGGATCATTTATTATTGCCGGCCGGGAAGATAAAAGTATAAACCGTTTCACCGATGGTAAAAGAAAATCTCTTGAAGAGATACTCAGCGGTAAAAACCTTAAACTGCCGGTAATACTAATGGATCATCAGCCATCAACAATTGATGAATCAGTCCGTCACGGTATTGACCTTCATCTTTCCGGGCACACTCACAACGGACAGCTCTGGCCGCTGAATTATATTACTAAAGCGATTTTCGAGGTAAGCTGCGGACACAAAAAGATAAATGATACAAACGTTTATGTGTCAAAAGGTTACGGCACATGGGGCCCGCCTGTACGGACAAGCGGCAGGCCTGAGATTGCAGTATTTCAGATCAGGTTTGCCGAGTGATATTTTTCACAGGAATAGATATAACGTATTAATCATCTTCTATTGGCATTTGGATAAAGAAATAGTAAAAAATAAAACATAAAAAAAATGAAAATTTCTGCATTTCATGGAACCTTATTCTAAAGATATGGGTCTAATTAAAATATTGAATAGAGAAAAAAATCTGAATTTTAAAACAAATAATTCTTTTTATGAATCATTACTGAATTCAATTTCTTTCCCAAGACATATAAATTTCTGATCACTATAGCAGCTAACGCCCTTTGGCTCCGCTCATTTCGACAAGCTCAATACAAGCAGGGGGCGTGACTTAACGCTGAATAAGTGGTTTATACGCTGGCTGAGCAGAGCCGAAGCCTGAAGGATAATCTACTTCATTCGTTAAAGCTATAAATATAGAATAAATCTTCATTTTAAAGAGATAAAGGTTCCGGAGTAGAATAATATGATTGGATTAAACAGATTTAAAAACAGACCCAGCAGTAAAATTCTGATAGTCATTTCCGTCATCCTTCTAATAACAATTTCACTGTCTATGAACTTCTGCAAAAATGAGAGCATAACCAAACCGGAACAGGGTCCGGTTGTAGAAGCAGTTTACGCACTTGGAACAGTAAAGACAGACAAATTATTCAACGCGCGTTTCGGTATGAACACAATAATAAAAAAGCTCTATGTTCGTGAAGGGGATTCCGTTGAAAAGGGCTCCCCGCTTGTTATGGGTGATACGTCATATCCTCTCACTGCTCCATTCTCCGGTGTTGTAACTGCAGTAAATTATCTTGAAGATGAAATGGCCGCGGCAGGGCAGATTATACTGACAATTTCAAGCATTACAAATCTCTATGTAAAAATATCCCTTGATCAGGAATCTATCCTCTCCATCAGAAAAGGACAGCCGGCGGAGATGAGTTTTGAAAATCTCAGAAACGAAAAGATAAGCGGTACTGTGGAAGCGGTCTACCTGTCGGGAGATGAATTCATCGTGCGGATAGCAGCGGAAAAATTTCCGCAGGGGATTCTGCCGCAGATGACATGTGATACTGCAATAACTATAAGAAAGAATGAAAATGCTCTGATGATTCCACTCTCAGCTGTTAAAGCCGGGAAAGTAAATATAATAAGAGACGGCAAAAAAATGACCGTTCCTGTTTCAATAAAAAAAGTTGATTCAAAAAAAGCAGAAGTTCTTGATAATTCAATACTCCCCGATGACAGAATTATTACATCGGACAACCCGGAAAAAGGGAAAAAATAGAATGTGGTTCCTTGCGCTAAAGCATATCTTTTCACGTAAGAGCCAGACTCTTCTGACATTTCTGGCTATAGTCCTTGGTTCCAGCGGTTACGTAGTTTTTTCAGGCATACAACTCGGCTTTCAGGAGTATATGGTCAAACGACTCATCGAAAGAAGCGGTCATATAAATATATCCACACGGGATGATTTTATTAATGCCGAAACTCTGAAGAATGTTTTTTATAAGGGGGAGAATGTCTCCTGGATAAATACACCTTCGGGGAGACGGTCCTATGACAGCCTCACAAGCCCGGCTGAATGGTACAGAAAACTGAAAAACAATCCCGAGGTAATCGGATACGCTCCTCGCATTTCAAAAGATGCCATTGCAAGCCGCGGCGGTTTTGTACAGACAATAAGTTTTGTAGGCATAGACCCGGCTCTCCAGACTGCTGTTACAACCATCGCCGATGATGTAACATATGGAGATCTAAATTCGCTCAACAACGGTACATCTCTGGTTTTCGCAGGGGAGAGACTGCTGCAGATACTCGGTGCAAGAGTAAACGATACAATTAACATTTCAACATCTGACGGGATTGTAACACCGATGAAAATTATCGGAACATTCAATACCGGTGACAGAAGAAGCGATGAACGTGTTGTTTACGGATCTTTAACAACAGTGCAGAAAGCAACTTCATCACCCGGCGAGATTACTACAATTATTGTGAAGATAAACGAATTCAGCCGCGCCGCGGAGATTGCAACGGAGTGGAGCACAACCAGCAGAGACCGCGTTGAAAGCTGGGATCAGCTCAACAGCGATCACCTGAGTATGATGTCAACGCAGGATGTTGTAAGACTTGTAACTACCAGCGCATTTATAGTCATTGTAGCATTCGGAATTTATAATATTCTAAACATGGTTGTTAATCATAAAAAGCGCGATATTGCCATTCTCCGGTCTATCGGCTTTGATGAAAAAGATACATCTTTTCTTTTTCTGATTCAGGGGGTACTAATAGGACTTGCCGGAGGACTGGCCGGACTGGCTATCGGATTTGCAGGGTGCTTATACATCGAAACAATCAAAATCCCCATGGGGAGACAGCACATGATGATATCATGGGATATAATGATTTATGTTAAAGGATTTATTCTTGTATTCGGTGCATCAATCATCGCAAGTTTTTTCCCCGCACGGGCTGCGGGGAGATTATCGCCGATTGAAATTATACGCGGAGCTGATTAATAATGTACGCCATTGAATGCAGAGATATAGTTAAGTCATTCGGGGAACCGCCCCTTGTTGTTCTTAAGTCGATTTCACTCTCCATTGAAAAAGGTGATTTTGTCGGGATTACCGGGCGTTCAGGCTCGGGTAAGTCTACACTTCTGTATGTTACCAGCGGACTCGACGAACTTACTTCGGGAGAAGTGCTTCTCTCGGGTAAAAATATACACGAGTTTGAGAGTAAAGAACTCCACCTGTTTCGAAACAGGAAGATGGGATTCGTATTTCAGTTCCATTATCTCCTCCCTGAACTGACTGCACTTGAAAATATACTTATACCGGCACGAAAATTCAAGGAAGAGAAAAAACGTACAAAATACGCACTGGAGCTTATGGAGGAGTTTGACGTTATACACTGCAGAGACAAAATACCGTCAAAGATGTCCGGCGGCGAGATGCAGAGAACAGCAATAGCACGGGCACTGATCATGGACCCGGAACTTCTCTTTGCCGATGAACCAACTGGAAACCTCGACTCGGAAAACGGAACAAAGGTAATGGACATTCTTAAAGAGGTAAACCGGCGGATAGGGACAACAATACTTATGGTAACTCACGAACCTGACTTTGCCGCAATGGCTAAACGGCAGATACATCTTACTGACGGAAGAATAGATAAAGACTCATCGATTTCCAGGGGTAAAAGAAAATGAAGAGATCTATATACGGAACATTTACAGCTGCGGTGATGCTTGTGATTTTTACCGCGGTGAACATCATCGCAGAAGAGAATGTTAACTCCATTGAAAAAATATCATACAAACAGTTTATTGAGAGTGTAAAACAGCAGCTGCCGGAACTCAGGAGAAACCGCATACAGGTAGAAAAAGCAAAGAATACACTGTACGGTGCGGGGAGTTCCCGTGATATTTATCTCTCCGGTGAATCGGGATACGGGAAGAGCGATGTACTCTCAGGCGGCACATCGACAGAAAAACGTAATTACTCTTCGAAAGTCGCATTGACAAAAAGAATCGC
>PGXT01000027.1:11657-15915 GCA_002839285.1 Spirochaetae bacterium HGW-Spirochaetae-5
ATCGACCGGTTTGCCGTCAACAATGCAAAGATGCTCTACGAAATAGAGAAGCTGAGAGAGATTGAATCGAACAAATCTGATATGAACTATTATAGAAAACTCTACTTTACATGGATCGGGTATAGAGAGGAACTTAAAATGATAAACAGCTCCATCAATACGGCGATGAAGCTTGCTGACAGCATAAAGAACCGCTACAGATCAGGAATGGTTAACAGCGCCGACCTTTACAGTTCCGCGGCAGTAGTTCTGAAATATCAGATAGCCTATGAGGAACTGAAAACAGAGATGAACGCAATGGAAGCGGAGCTGAATATTTTTTTTAACGATAAAAATAAAAAGAGCATAATACCGGATGACAGCGAATTCTTCTCATTTTACGATACATCTCTTAACTCAGAATATACCACAGTCGGATTTGATAAAACATCAAACGCAGAGATATTCAGACTTACAAAGAACAATCTTAAATACAGCACCGATGTCTCAGAAAACAGACTCCTCCCTGAGCTTAACATTGTCGGAGAGTACACCAGAAAATCGGAGGCTGAAACTTTTGTAAAATCCGCCGGAAACATGAATTCATCTGACTACTACATGGGATTTGCATTCTCATACCCCCTTCAGAATACAGAGAACAAAAGCAGCCTTGAAGATACAAAACTTGCAATCGAAGAGATCAACAGCGAATACTCCATATCGCAGAACTCATACAAAAAAAGTCTCGACTCGATTAAAAGCAGATACACAAACTCGAAGCGTATGATAACTCTCCGTGAAAAGAGAATTGAAACACTGGAGAGCAAGTACCGCTTTGAACAGCAGAAATACCAGCAGGCACAGCTCGATATTGAAACTCTTATTAACACATCAATTGAGATAACAAATGAAAAGATTTCCCTGGTACGCCTGAAAAAACAGATGGTTCAAAACTATATTGATTACTCTGACCTTACTGAATAAGAATAATTTTCCGAACTTGTACAGCGGCAGTAGCCGGGAGTGAGTGTGAAAAGTTTTAATGAAAATCTACCCTGTCACAGCTTTAGATGTCTGAAGCAAAAAATTTTATTTTTAGTGAAAGTTAATAATATTTAACTCATGTTAATATCCCCAAAACCTGGCTTAAATTATAAAATAAACTTTACATTTCACAATTATATCTATATAAATATTGCAAATAAACCTGCCTGATCACGCAGCAGCTCAACCGTAAACTCCCGCCGGAAAGGGACATAAAATGTTACTTTTTAGACGACTTTTTAACTTAATAATTGACTTTTTTCTGATTCTATATATTACAGAATCATTAATATAAGAAATAATATTAATAAATTTCAGGAGTAAAAAGAAGATGAGTAAAACTGCCGATGGCCTGGTAGCCCGGGATGCGTACAAGAGAACAGAGATTAATGGCGGGAAATACTATGGTAAACACCTTATGGTAACAGCCATAGCCTGTAATGATAATCTGCTCGATTTAAATGCCGTGTCCCGGTTTATAACAGAAATGGTTCCGCGAATTGATATGGTTCCCTACGGGGATCTGGTTATAGCCAGGTTCGGTGAAGGCATAGAGGAAGGAATATCCGCGGTGCAGCTGATTGTGACTAGCGCGATTACAATTCATACAAATGATATGATGCGTGATCTATATCTCGACGTTTTCAGCTGTAAGTGGTTCGAAGAAGAGACTGTAATCAGTATGATTAAAGAATTCTTTGCGCCTGAAGAGATTAAAGAAACCACAATTTTAAGGAGATAACGCTGATGATCGAAGATCATGTTCCGGACCGGTTTTATCCGGATTTTTATCCCCGTTTTACAAATGAACCGACAAAGGATCAGTTCAGAATTATTAAAACTGATGAAGTCGGCGAGGGGATAGTTTCTCTAGCGCCTTTTACAGCGGGCGAAATAGTTTTTAAATTTGCAGGGGTTCTTTTAAGTGAAGTAACCCTTTTCACGCTTCAGATGCAGCCGGGATATCATCTCCATGATCCCTTCTTTATGGGGAAGGTGCTACACAGCTGTGATCCGAACATGCATTGCGATATGGCTACTCAGACTTTTACAGCCATAAAAGAGATTAAACCGGGCGATTTCCTCACTATGGATTACGAAACTACGGAGGACGAACTCTACCGTTCATTCGAATGCCAGTGCGGCGCTCCAAACTGCAAAAAACTGATAAAGGGGAAAATTTTCCGCTTACAGCATATTCAGGGGATCTCTGAGATTCAATATGCTGTTGCGGATACCTGATCGAAGACTATAATACAGTTCACTAATATAAAGGACGCGGTGATTTTTCACCGCGTTTTTTTCTATCCAGGAATCCGAGATAAACCGCAGAGGTGTAAAACATAATCTCGGGAGTTATCTTTCTTTTCAATAAAGAGCGTTAAACCTCAGATAATATTATATCAAAACACCGGAGTTTACGGATCATAATGAATATAGCTGAATCAGCCGTGCCGGATAATGCTTGAACATATACCGCGGATCGTGCATAATGGAAAATCCATTAATTACCGGAGTTATTTAGGATGAAAAAAGGGATCATCTGTGGTGTTATATTTCTTTTACTGTTTCTGCTGCTGTACTTTTTCGTTTTTCATAAGAGCAGCCCGGAGATTCCTGAAAGTCCACAGAACGTCACCGGTAATGCAGCAGTGAAAAAAACATCAGTCCCGGAGTTCAGGGAGATCTGGGGATATCTGATGAGAGGGAAGGAGAAGGCTTTTAAAGCCGGGGCCCCCGTTACAGATGTTTTTTATTTCAGCTGTAATGTGAATTCCAAGGGAAGGCTTAACATGAATGTATCCCGGCCGAAAATACCCCCGCTCAAAGGAAAGAAGAGACGTGTTCACCTTGTTATCTCTGAGCTTGAAAGAAGTGAACTTCTGCATAAATGTCTTAATCCTGCATACGGCATAAGGGATTACCTTATTGATGACATACTGGAACTGTCATCAGAGTTTGACGGCATACAGATTGATTTTGAAGCGGTATCCGGCAGAGACAGGGACGATTTTTTCAGATTCCTTGAGCTGATAAAAATGGGTCTTCCCGAAGGGAAGATATTTTCAGTGGCAGTCCCGGCAAGGAGAAGCCGGGTGCGCGATGATGCTTATGATTATTCGAAAATATCTGAAAGGGCTGACAGGGTTTTTGTGATGGCCTATGATCAGCACTGGAGCGCCGGTACGCCGGGGCCTGTCGCTTCGCTTTCGTGGTGCAGAGACGTAATGAATTACGCAATAACTGCGGTTCCTTATGATAAGCTTGTTATGGGGATACCGCTTTACGGCAGAGCCTGGTATAACCGGAATGAAAGCTGTTCAATCAGTACAAGCCAGGCAAGGAGATCACTTTCAGGGATATGGATGTGATTGTTTTTTTTGACAATATAGATGCAACAATGGAAAAGCTTATACTTTACAGCAGATATGTTGCTTCGGTGGGGTTCTGGCGTCTGGGAATGGACAGGCCGGAGTTATGGAGTGAGATAGTTTTAAAAGAATAGGTAATGTCTCTGACAAAGAACTGAGTATGAAGAGTGTCCAAAATTTTCTCTTCTTTCTAAAGAGCGTTAAACCTCAGATAATATTATATCAAAACACCGAAGTTCAGGGATCATAATGAATATCACTTGTGTTGAGCTCGTCGAAGCATCGGAATATCAAAAAGTACCCTTCCTGACAACATTTCCTCAATACGTCCTGCCTGAGATTCAATATGCTGTTGCGGATACCTGATCGAAGACTATAATACAGTTCACTAATATAAAGGACGCGGTGATTTTTCACCGTGTTTTTTATTCCCCTGTTTAATGATCAAACAAATCTTAAGTCAGCTGATTATTTTCAGGGTGTGTATGCTTCGCGCTGTGCCGTGAAAAATAGATTACTGCCAATAGTAATATTGGCAGTAATCATAATACTTTATTGACTTTTGATGCTGAATGTACTATTCATAATTAAGCCGCAAATATAAAAACTGCCCGGGCTTACAGGAAATTTATGGTTAGACATTTTATAAGTAAAATCAACCTGATTGGTGTTTCTGATGAAACTGACAAAGATCAGATACATTATATAAGTTTTACCAATGTTCTGATTATTATAAACGGACTTGCCATATTATTCTATATCCCGTATCTGTTTTTATACCTCCCCGATTCAAAAGTATTTTTCATAACGGCAACACTGCAGTTTGTTTTTTATACAGCGGCGCTTATCTGCAATCATTACCG
>PGXT01000027.1:16098-22786 GCA_002839285.1 Spirochaetae bacterium HGW-Spirochaetae-5
TAATGAATCTTAAACATATTATACGGTCATGTCTTCTTATACTTATTTTCTTCTTTGCATATTATTCATACACTACAATCGATAAATTCCATAGCGAGATGAAGTCCGAAAGTATAAGAATTGAAGGTGAGATTGAGCTGGCCCGCAATATTCAGCAGCAACTAATACCTTCAAAAAATCCTGATAAGAATACCTATGCTTTTTATAAACCGATGAATCGTGTCGGCGGAGATTTTTACGATTTTATTCTTTTCCGTGATTCTGACAGGATAGGAATATTTCTCAGTGATGTTTCAGGCCATGGCGTACCGGCAGCTTTTATAACCACAATCATCAAAACAGGAATCTTTCAATCAGGAATGGCGAAGGAGGACCCGGCAAGTCTTCTGATGTTTCTTAACAATATACTTATTCACCATAGCGGCGGTAATTTCGTCACAGCTTTTTACGGGATTTATAATCCATCCGACCGAAAATTACTATTTTCAAATGCCGGACACAACTCCCCTTTTCTTATTAATTCATCCGGAGTGAATGATTTAAAAGGGGGCAAGAGTAAGCCCCTTGCAATCATGAGCAATGAGGAGCTCATTGAAAAAAATCAGGCGTATTCAAATACAGAAGTCCATCTGGAAAAAAACAGCAAGCTTCTTCTCTACACCGATGGATTGGTTGAAGCAACATCAAAAAATGATAAAAAAATATTTTTTGAAAATGCGGGGATGTATAAACTTCTGGCTGATTCACAGGAACTACCATGCGGGGACTTCATTAAAAATGTATACAAAAAACTGATCCAATTCAGCGGAAGTGAAAATTTTGAAGATGATATCTGCATGATATGCATTGATATAGTATAATTCGGATATTAAAAAATTATTGCTGTTAACGATTGAATTCGGCCTTGTCATTTCGAACCCTTCAGCAGGCTCAGGATAAACTCCTGTGAGAAATCTTAGATTTCTCAGTCGCTATCGCTTTTTCGAAATGACAGACTATATACTATTTCATTAGTTAAACGCTATTCTTAATATCAACATCATACTCTGCAGAACGGGCAGCCGTTTTAAAAACAACTACTCCGCAATAAGTATAAACGGATAATCCGTCACAGGAAGCGCGCTGAATGTGATATTATCCCCCGATACGGAGTACGAACCCGCCGCACGGCTGCTGTTATCTTTTATGTCTACAACACTGAATGAATGATTACCTATACCTTCTATGGTTAATGCGATATTATTCTCGGGTCTGATGTCATTGTTAATCGCGTCCTCAACCCAGTAGGCAATAACAGGGAGTCCGTTCCTCGTGTAGATATGCACCCTCACTGTATACCCCCCTGAATCGATGATAAGACTCCGCTGGAAGTAAATATTATCACCTACAAGGTATTGTGCCATGTTCTTTATTCCATAATATGCCGGTCGGGGTGTAAAGCTTCCATCAGCATTCTGATCAATAATTCCGGGGAACTTGATGTCGGCAGCATAACTGCTGTCACCCGTAGCACCGGCAGGATAATCACTTCTGCGGGGAGCCCTGAGCCTGAAACATGTTATCTCGTTTATTCCAAGTGAATGCTCTACGAGAATCATCCGGGTCAAATATTTCATCTGTGAATTTAGAATATCAGTAGATCCTGTGTGAAAGCCCTCCTCTGTATTTCTTATGGGGAAATCCTTTCTGTAAGAATCGATAAATGTCCGCAGGCTGGTCATCTCTTCTGAAAATGTGGTTGGAGACTGAACACCCGCTGTACCTGGATCGATATCAACTGTGGTATCTACAATAAAATTAAAGGGTCCTTCCGGATTTGATCTGTAAAGGTGAACGCCTATTTCATCGATATAATCGAGTATCCCTCTATCAAAACAGGAAGAAAGGAAAAACCGGTAACCGTTGAAATTTGTTACTCCCCCCATTACTATAGCTGCATCGGGCTGAAGCGATTTTATCTTTTGAGATGTTGCTATGAGCATATCTGAAAAATTTACCGCATCAACAGTTGGTTTCCAGAATATTCCAGTTCCGCTGACACTGAAATCCGGTTCATTCCAGATTTCCCATCTGTGAACCCGATCTTTATAGCGTGTAACACTCTTCTCGATATAACTAAGCCAGGCGTTCCAATAACCGGCAACAAGACTCCCCGGATAGGGAGAAGATTCAGGTGTATCATATACATAATGACCACCAAATAGAGTCACTGTAAGTGTTATCCCCTTACCCCTGAGGTAGTTTATAAGATCATCGTGTCTGGTCCATACAAAATTATTTTTTGAATATAGCTCTGCGGAAGTCCAGAATATGGTATAACGGAATGTGCTGATCTTCAGATCGTCCATATAATCAAAAAGCACTTTTGCTTCATCTAAATCTGCAAAACCCCACGCATTAACCGCTGATATCATGGAGAAGTGAACCTCCTGCATCCCCAGTTTAAGCCGGGTATCGGAAACCGGATTTTCGCCGGAATCTCCCCCCGTTTCGCCTCCGCATCCCCCTATAAAAATCAGCAGCAGCAGAAATAATATTATAATCTTTAATTTCATTTTTTCTCCGGAATGACTTCAAAGCAAAGAATGCCGCATCAGTCTGATTTAATAAAACCTGTTTTCTTGAATAATCAGTTTAACGAAGGATTTAATTGTTATCAATACTTGACATTTTATATAAAATGTCAAGTATTATCCGGAATGTTAATTTTAATTCACATTAAAAAATATCGATAAAGCTTCTTTAAGTTAAAACATCAAAGAAGATTATAAAAATCCGGCTCATTCCGTGATGTTGGGAGAATCAGAATTATTTACCCCCCGTCCTCCGGGGGATAGGGGGCTGGAAAACTTCATAAATTTCTTCACTTCAAAAACCGGGATGAGTCATTTTTTAGCAAATGCTTTTATACCCTCGCTGAAGAATGCGGAATATAAAACATCTTTTTGTAATTTAAACTCTCCAGATACCCTTCATCCTTACCAGTTCTTTTTCACCGCTTAAGTCTGTTATCGAATGATTAAATATCCCTTCATCTGAACCGGTTTCTGTTTTTACAACAAGCTTATCTCCGATGTTACCCTCTGCTCTGAAATTTATATCGATTTCATAAAGCTTATGTGACCGGATAAACTCAACAGGGAGTGTCTCTATACACCACTGGATGTATTTTACGTTATTTACGTGATGATACAAATCGCAGTCGAAGTAGCGGACTTCTATATTGTTCTGATACTCACCTGATGTAACATGAGTTAGCTTTTCAAATGTATGAGGCAGGGCAAATTCGGTATCGAGGGTCTGTACTTTCGATACATCTCCCGCTACTGCTCCTCCGGTTCTGTTTTTCATATCAAAGGCTACGGCAGAATTTATTCCGCGGCCGATAACCTCTCCACCGTGTAAGAACAAAGACTATGTCATCGGAAGCAATCCCCGCGTCTGCGGTAATCATCATCCCATGAGTAATTCCGGTCTCCTGGAGATAGTTGCATATTACAGGCATTGTAGATGAGTAGTTCATATCCAGATCGTAAACCTGCACAGTGAAGTCTCTTATTATGGACGAGATATCCCCGCTGTGATTGTTGTTATTTTTCATATTCATAAAATCCCCGTTTATTTAACCGGTTCGACTCTGCAGGGGATGTACCTGTGAAATGGCGTTCCTGCAAATCTGTCACGGTGTGTATTTTTCGCAAGTCTGTTTGCATTTACGCCGTATGTACTTCCCTGAAATTCAAGTCCGAATCCATGGGGTATCATTACATACCTGCGGCATGTCTGCTCTGTTACTTCAAGCTCGACTTCAACAGAACCGGCTTCTGTTGTGACTCGAACCATATCCCCGTCTTTCAGACCGTATTTTTCGGCATCAGCCGGGTTCATAATGCAGGTGCATGCACGTTTACCCTCATTCCACGCCGGGTTACGCATAAGAGTATTGGCGTTATATGATATATGCCTGCCCGAGGAAAGTATGAACGGATATTCAGCATTATTTTCAATAACCGTTCTCTCTTTTTCAGTTTCTATCTCGGCAAGCCAATCCTTCATCTCCGGTATATAGACATTAACTTTTTTATCTTCAGTACTCAGATCCGCGAAATTATTCTCAGTATCGGATTCTCCGATCCATAAACCTTCGGGATGTTCTATTATTGCATTGAAGATCTCTTCACCCATAAGAGGTCCTTTATTAAAACCGGCGCGAACGGCACACTTCTTAAAACTCCCCGGCGCGGCCATCAGCATTGCCCAGAGATTTGCCTTGTTACCTGACCCCATTTCTTTACCAAGAGTTTTGCTGACTATAAACGGCATGGACTTAAGCGCAGAGGGATTTTCTTTGCCGAAATTCATCAGTTCCATACCGAACTTCAGCCTGTTCTCCTTTGCCGCAGCATAAAGCGATTCAGGAATATCCGGAATAAATCCCATTTTATCGGCAATGCGCATGTGAATCTCTCCGATTTCAAGCTGTTCCCCCTCGGGCTCAACTATCGGACGCCTCATCTGAAAATATATGCCGGGCCAGGTCCAGGGGAAGAACGTTCCGTCCCAGGATTCATAACCGGATTTTGACGGAAGTACATAGTGAGCGAATTTAGCCGTTTCTGTCATTGCGAGTTCACATACAACAAGGAGTTCCAGTTTGCTGAATGCCTCCTCATAGGCTGTAGTATCGGCGTATGAACGGAGAGGATTAGACTGACAGCACATAACGGCACGCAGTCTGTCAGGCCTGCCGCTCATAATCTCTTCGGGCATCACATTCGGAGGGAAAATCGCAGAAAGTGCCGGATATCCGGTTGCCTGTGTGCGCCAGGTCTTTTCTTCTCGTTCATCGCTATGCCCCACAATCGGCATGAGCATCCCGGGAATAACATTACCTCCGGGTACGCAGAAATTCCCGGTAATTGTAAATAGTATTATTTCCAGATATGATATAAGTGTGCTGTGCCGGTTCATATATACTCCGAGGTCCGGATGATAGCATGCTTTTCTTATTCTCAGCTGACGGCATACTTCACGCACCTGTTCATAATCAAGATCACAGAATTCAACAGCAGCTTCTGCATCAAATCCGATAAACCAGTTTTTTATTTCGTCATATCCGGTGACGTGATTCTTAATATATTCCTCGTCAATCCAGCCTTCATTAATTACTATGGCAATCATAGCCTTCGTAAGAAGAGCATCAGTCCCCGGTTTTATTGCAAGGTGTATATCCGCAACTTCAGCCGTTTCTGATTTTCTCGGATCTATTATCACAAGCAATTTATCAGGATTTTTTGAGAACTCTCGCAGAAATATTGGAGCCCGAGGTATCTGGTGACTTACCATTCCGTTCCATCCGATGCCGACAAGCATGTCGCAGTTGTGTTCATCAGGGATAGTAAACTTGTACTGTTTACCTGTGGCCCTTCCGTGTGCCCAGAACTGCCCGGTAAGCTCCTGACCAAGAGCAGTATAATGATACTTCGATCCGATAGCTTTCATTAAAGTCACACCGGATGCAGCTTCGAAATGGCACCCCTGCCCTCCCCCCCCCATGTAGGCGTAAGATCCTGGACCATTTTTATCAACAATCTCTTTCAGTTTTGCCGCGATCTCTTCAATTGCCTGTTCCCAGGATATCCGCTCGAAACCATTATCAGTTCTTTTAAGCGGGTACTTCAGCCGGTCTTCATGGTGCTGATGATAGGCTATATTCAACCCTTTGCGGCAGACATATCCCTGACTCCGTGGATTATCCTTGTCACCTTTTACTTTTACAATCCGGTTATCCTCAACTTCAACTTCAAGTCCGCAGTTCTGCGCGCAAAGTACGCAACCTGTTTTATGCCATGTCCCCATAGTATCCCCCTTACTCGTTGGCCATATCTCAGACAGCCCTCTTCTCAACAGCCCCCTAAATCCTACTTCGACAAGCTCAGCACATCGCCCGGAGGGGAACTTTGAAATGTTAAGATTTGATTTGAGTTTAATTTTTTTTCTATAAACTATTTAATTTCCGAATGTTTCCATAACTCCCTTCGACAAGCTCAGGGTGAAATGTCTTTTGTCATGCTTATCTCTTCCTTCAGTTCCAGAAGCCACTTAAGTCTGGTCTCCTGACTCATGATGCAGTATTTAACTATCATCAGATGAAGAGTGTCAAAATTCCGGCTCTTCATATCATCATATGCTTTTTTAAAATCTTCAATAGTTGTTTTCGTTTCATTAATCTGTCTTCCGGTTTTTTCTGCTGAGAAATCCGCATCAAGAAATCCGAAGTACATACATTTATTAAGGAATCCGTCCTTGCGGATCATCTCGTACCGGAATCCCCTCTCTTCGCCGTCGGCACTTTTAAGCCACTGGATAAATTCAGTTCTCCCCGCTGCAGTAATATTATAGTTGTGCCTGTTAGGTCCGGAGTCACGGTATTCGATCTCTTTTTCGATAAGTCCTTCGGAAGTCATCTTTTTAAGAAGAGGATAGAGCTGGCCGTCATTGATGCCGAACTCGGCCAGCACCTTTGACGCCATTCCGGAGCGGAGGGAGTATCCATGAGCAGGTCCGTTCATGAGAGACCCGAGAATTATATGTTTTACTGACATGTTCCTATATACCTTACTTGTAAGGTATATAGGAACTATATAGATAAATTTGTCAATTTATTAATCGGAATCAGAACCGGGAA
>PGXT01000027.1:22907-44962 GCA_002839285.1 Spirochaetae bacterium HGW-Spirochaetae-5
ATAAAAATCCTTAATTACATTCCAATTTTTCTAAAAATGTTTGAATACTCTATTGAAAATTTATCCTTTTTTTAGTACTATTATTACATGGATTTAACGGACTGAATTGTCCGGAAGAAAAGGAGGTATTTTATGCCGTCATCAATGGAAAAATATATAAGCGCACAGGTAACCTACTGGAAGAAACAGAAAGAGCAGCTTACTGCACCGGAGAAGGTAAACCGCCTCCCCTTTATTACCATATCAAGGGAATACGGATGCGGCGGCTATGAAGTTGCAAAAAAACTTGTGGAGATTTTTAATAATGAAATGAAGCAGACTCCGGAATGGGCAGGATATAACCGGGAGCTTCTTGATAAAGTTATGGATGACCTGGGCTTGTCTCAAAGCCTGGCGGAAACTCTTACCGGAACTGCAAGAAGCGGTTTAACAAATCTGCTTTCGACATCCTTCAGTTCATTCCCCACGCAGGTTTCGGTTCATAAAAAACTTGCCGAGACAATAGCACTTCTTGCGCTTAACGGAAACGTTGTCATTGTCGGAAGAGGATCGAACATAATCACCCGATCCATTAAGAATGGTTACAATGTAAGACTTGTTGCGCCTTTAAACTGGAGAAGTGATGAGATTGTAAAAAA
This sequence comes from Spirochaetae bacterium HGW-Spirochaetae-5, assembly GCA_002839285.1. Taxonomy (GTDB): domain Bacteria; phylum Spirochaetota; class UBA4802; order UBA4802; family UBA5550; genus WRGT01. Next base: position 23,546 of record PGXT01000027.1, read on the forward strand.
GATGAATATTTCAAAACAGGATGCGGGTAAACTCATTGCTGAAAAAACAAAACAGAGGGATACTTATCTGAAAGAATATCTCAAGTTTGATGTGGCCGATCCTCATAATTATCATCTTCTGATAAATAATGCCGAGCATTCTGCTGAACAGGCGGCACGAATTATTATCGAAAGCATGAAGATTAAAGGATTGATTCAATAGAGCGGATTAATCCAGATTTTACCACCGGCCGCCGGAATATCAATCAGGTGGCCGGTTTATTAATACCCCGCTCTCGCCCGCTGGAAAATATTAAGAAGTCCTTTATTACAAAAGAGCATATTTAATACTTTATACAGATGAACCTTTTTTTGTGCAGCTCAATTTAAGATCTTTCAAAATCTGAACATACAGAGGGTAAATTTTAAATCTTAAGGGAGCAGTCATTTCATGAAAAGAATAAAAGCATTCTTTAACCCTGAGCAGTATCACGGCTGGAATGAAACTAAAAGCTACTTTGAAGGGTGGTACTTTAAGATAGTTGACCATACAGAGAAAAAAGCATTCGCATTTATTCCGGGTATCGCCATGGATGGAGAGGGGAACAGTCAGGGATTTATCCAGGTTTTAAACGGGAAAAAATCAACTTCCATATACCGGCGCTTTGACCCGTCTGATTTTGTTCCGGCACCTGGTAAATTTGAATTACGGATTCTGGACAATTTTTTTTCAGAGAATAAGATAAGGCTCAATCTGCCCGAGGTAAAGGGGGAACTCTACTTTTCAGAGAATGTCAAATGGCCGAAAAAATTGTACTCCCCCGGGATTATGGGGCCTTATTCATTTGCGCCATTTATGGAATGCTATCATGGCATTGTCAGCATGGATCATCTGATAAGCGGGAAACTAAGGATTGACGGTGAGGATATAAATTTTGACAACGGCCGGGGTTATATCGAGAAAGACTGGGGACACTCCTTCCCTGATGCCTACGTATGGATGCAGTCAAACCACTTCAGCAAACCGGGAGTTTCACTTTTTATATCAGTGGCAAAGATTCCATGGCTGCGGAACTCATTTACAGGATATATCGCAGCAATCTGGATTCATGACCGGCTGATAAAATTTACAACATACAATGGAACAAAACTCACAAAATGCCGCATCGATAAAACAAAGGTTGAAATGGTAATGGAAAACAGCAATTACCGTATGGAGATAAATGCAAAAAGAGGTCACTCGGCAACTCTGGCTTCACCAATTCAGGGATTTATGGATGGGCGTATAGATGAGAGCATGACTGCAGAGATAGAGATAAATCTTTTGGATTTAAAAAGCGGAGAATCAATATTTAAGGATACGGGACGTAATGCCGGACTTGAGGCTGCAGGGAGGATTGAGTCAATACTTGCTTAATCAAAAAATCAAAAATTAACGGAGTTTCCATGTGAAAATTAAACAGCTGTTTATTATTGCAAATATTATGACATGTTTATATATAAATGCATCTGCAGAGTTCGTCACATCAATCCAGGGTGCCGCTGTCTATTCAGGAAAAAATGATATAGCACTCCCCGGGGACACCGGGAGCAGATTTTCATTTTGCGATGATCTCGATTCCGGCATAGTCTTCTCTCCCCGGATTGAGGCAGGCTACGAGTTTAACGACAGGCACTACATCGGCTTTATGGCTTCCACACTTCGTCTTGATGCGGACGGCACACTTGACCGGGATATTTACTTCGACAATAAACTATTTGCCAGTGGAACTGAAGTAAATGCGGAATACCGTTTTGACTCATACAGAGCAACTTACAGATACTATTTTTTAAGTAATGAAAAACTTAAATTCGGCGCTGGTATAACGGGTAAAATCCGGGATGCGGAAATTTCACTCGAAGGCGGAGGAGAGAAAGGGGGCTTGAGCAATACAGGGGCAGTTCCACTAATCAACTACTATCTTGAGCTGTTACTATCGCCTGAGTTTTCACTAGTAACATATGGAGACGCGGCATGGTCGCCATATGGCCGGGCTGAAGATATATTCGCGGGATTCCTCTACAGGTTTAATGAAAACAGCGCATTAATTGCCGGATACAGAATGTTGGAGGGTGGTTCTGATAATAATACTGTTTATACATTTTCAATGTTTCATTATGCTGTAATGGGTGCCGAATTCAGGTTTTAATAAAACCTGAAGCATAATAACAATTTATACGGAGATATATTGTTATGCGGGAATGATATGCAGAAATCAAAACTGCATATCTTTCAAACCGCCTCCATTGGTTACATTTTTAAAACCGTATCTCTCAAGTATAATCTTTGCTTTTTCACTCCTGTTACCGGTGCGGCAGTATACTACAATATTATTATCTTTACTTCCGAAAAGATCAATTTTCGATTCAAGTTCACCAAGTGGTATATTAACAGAATTCTCATAATGGCCCGCTGCGTACTCCTCGGGAGTACGCACATCAACAACGAGTGCACCATTATCAATCAATTCTTTAACTGCAGCTCTGGAATCAAGACCACAGCCGCTCTTGAAAGATAAGAAAACAAAAACTGCTGCAGCCGCAGTAACGATTAGTAACAGAAATTTGAAATTCATAATCTAAAACCTTTTCCCGGTAAAAAAATAAAATTAAATCACTTCTAACTCTGAATAAGTAGTTTACATCCTGATAATATAATACAACATTTATAAAAAAATTGTAATTTTTTTCAATAAAAAAAGCTCTATTATCCCCGCCGCCGAAGGCGGCGTGGATATATAATCTTCAATTTTTTAATAATAATTCCTGAACATATTTTTCAGCGAAAATATATCAGCCGCACCAAAGCAGCAGCTGATAAAATGCCGCATGTTTAATAGCAATTGCAAAAAATAAAATCAGTTAAACATGAATTACCTTGACTGATAAATAATTGTATGTTAACAATTATTAATTAACCAGATTCAATCAGGAGATAAAAAATATGCTGTTTGACAACCTCGGCATCCTTAACTGGATTTTCCTTATAAGTGCTGTTCTTGGCGGATCATTATTCATTGCAAGGATTATACTTATGCTGTTTGGTATGGGGGATGGAGCAGATACTCCGGACGCCGGACATGATTTCCATCCGGATATGGATACCGGTGTACATCATGGCGAGAGCGGACATTCTGATAATTCAGATTCATCTTTCAAAATTTTATCACTTCAGGGGATAATGGGATTTTTTCTGATGTTCGGTGCTGTCGGATTTACAATGAATCGAATAGCCCTTTCCGGTGCTTTTTTTTCAGTTACAGCAGCTGTTACTACGGGATTTATAACTATGTGGCTTACCGCTAAACTTCTAAAAGTTCTTTTAAGTCTTCAGTCAGACGGTACAGTAGAAATATACAACGCTATTGGTAAAGAAGGGACTGTTTACCAGAGGATTCTCCCCGGTAGTACGGGCAAGGTCCAGATAGTTGTGCAGAACAGACTGGTTGAATATGAAGCAATGAGCCGCAAAGGTGATGAGCTCCCAACCGGAACACCGGTTATGGCTACTTATTACAAAGGAAATATTCTTATCGTAGAAAAAATATAAAATTAAACGGAGGTTTTTTATGCTTGGTGTCAGCATCGCACTGATAGCTGTAATTTTCATCGCAATATTTCTTTTTCTTATACTATTCTGGGCTTCCCGCTACAAGCGCTGTCCCTCGGACAAGATTCTTGTAATTTACGGACGAGTCGGTAAAGGACAGTCAGCTAAATGTATCCATGGCGGCGGAGCTTTCATCTGGCCGCTGATTCAGGGTTACGCATACATGTCTCTTACCCCTATTACCATAGGTATACCGCTGCAGAATGCTCTTTCTCTTCAGAATATCCGTATCAATGTTCCGAGTACATTTACTGTTGGAATAAGCACCGACTCGGCAATAATGAACAATGCCGCTGTGAGGCTTCTTGGTCTTAATATTGAAAGAATCGAAGAGATGTCACGGGAAATTATTTTCGGTCAACTGAGGCTTACCGTAGCCTCACTTACAATTGAGCAGATTAACCAGGACAGAGAGAGCTTTCTGGAATCTATCCGTAAAAATGTTGAGCCTGAGTTGAATAAAATCGGACTCTATCTTATCAATGTAAATATTACAGATATTACTGATGAATCAACATATATCGAAAGTATCGGTAAAAAATCAGCATCAGAAGCAATTAACCGTGCTAAAGTGGATGTTGCAGAACAGGAAAAAATCGGTGCGATTGGCCAGGCACATGCCAACCGGGATAAAGATGTAAGCGTTGCCGAAACCGAAGCTGAAGCTGCCAAAGGAAGAAAGAAAGCAGAAGCCGAGCAGAGAATCTTCGTTCAGCAGCAGGAGACAAGTGCTGCCATTGGAGAGGCTGAAGCAAACAGGGAGATGTCAATCAGGATTGCAGAGACCGAAGCAGATGCGGCAAAGGGTAGAAAAAAAGCTGAAGCCGAACAGCGGATATTTGTTCAGGTCCAGGAAGCTCTGGCAGTACAGGGAGAGAACAGCTCCAAAGCATCAATCGCCGAAACCAACTCTGAACTGCAGGTAAGACAAGCCCGCGCTATGCAGATAAGTGAAATCGCAAGGAAAGAGGCTGAAGCTGAAATCCAAAAGGCTCAGTACCACGCCGAACTTGAAAGACTTACAGCCGAAGAAGTTGTAAAGCAGGAGATTTCAAAAAGGAAGATGGAAATTGATGCTGAAGCTAATGCAGAGAGAGTACGTCGTGAAGCCAAGGGTGCTGCTGATGCGGTAATGATGAAATATGAAGCAGAAGCAAAGGGTATCCTTCAGGTTCTTGAAGCAAAAGCTAAAGGTTACGAATACCTGCTGAAAAGCTGCAATGGTGATGCAGAAGCAGCAACAAGCCTGTTAATGATAGAAAAACTTCAGGAGATTGTAAAACTTCAGGTTGAAGCTATAAAGAATATTAAAATTGATAAAGTTACCGTATGGGATTCCGGTGAAAAGAACTCTACCGCAAATTTTCTTTCAGGTCTTATTAAAAGTCTGCCTCCCCTTCAGGAAGTTGCAAAAATGGCAGGTGTTCAGCTGCCCGGTTATTTAGGTGAACTGATTGAAGATAAAATAATTGATGCGGAGCAGGATACCAGTCACGGGAAAAAATAATACCATCGGCAGATAAACAGGTTAGTTATTAATGAAAATAAAAAAAAGCGCGATACTAATTATTAAACTTATGGTTTTAATTCTGGCACTTGCCGCTCTTTACATGGGCTTTATGTCATGGCAGTATAATTCATTCAGGAAAAATGCAGAGAGTATCGAAGCCCTATGGAAATTCGATCCCGACCTGAGCTACAACCTTGACGGAGGTGAGCCTCTCTTTCTTGTCAAACCGCAAAATAAAATTTCCATGGTATTCATGGAGGGTTTCCGGACACAGAACCCCGCAGGGATGTATATGGACTGGTTCAGAGAACTTCATTCAATACATAAAATAAATATTGTTGTACCGGTGTATGGACTGCAGAGCTCGCCATTCCAGCTCCGTTACAGAGAATGGTATCCGCAGGAGGATCTGCGTACAGTACTCCAGGTTTATAATGCCTATACCTCCATGCTGCCGAAGGACCACCGGGTGATTACAGTATCCCAGTCTTTCGGTACTTATCCCCATGCTGGAATTCTTGCACGCGCATCACGCAGGCCCGATTCAGCGGTATTCCTCTCGCCGCTGAACACCGCCATGGAGTATCGTGCTGCAGGTGATTTTGTATTCTGGCTGTCGAAGCAGATGAACTGGATCCAGCACATAGTAGCATTTACTAAACCGGCACCGTCTCCGAACCGTGTTTCGGTCTGGGATATTGTTAATCCGGAAAAAAATAAAAAGATGGCAGAGCGCTTCCCGATCAATCCCGAAGACAAGGCCCATCACGGAGTGCAGGTGCAGGAGACAGCGGAGCTAATGGAAAGCAGACTCCTCCCGCAGATTAAAAGAACCGTTGTACTTGTAGTTAACGGCGACAGCGACTTGTACTTCTCTCAAAATGGTTTTGCCCGGACCGCAGAGCTGCTGAAAAATAACGGCAACTCTGTTAAGCATGTTGTGCTTAAAAACTCCGGCCACATGGTACTTGCAGACAATGGAGAGGATCAGCTTAAAGCGATGATTCTTAATATTCTTAAAAACAGGTGATTTAAAAAAATCAGTGCATGAAAAGCAGTGACACACTCCCCACGGCAATAAAGGCCCCTGCAATTTCAGCATAGGATATACGTTTTTTTAACAGTATAATCGATGGCGCAATAATGAGAACCGGTGTAAGGGATGATATAGTCGCAACAATCCCGGCCTCTGCGTGCTGTAAAGCGTACAGAAGCGCACCGACTCCGATGAAGGGACCGAAAACTGAACCCGCTGCTATAAGAGAAAACGATTGAAAATCCTTCAGTGCATCCATAACTTCCCCGGTTTTTCTGAAAAATACCACTATCAAAACAAAACCGGCAAATGCCGCAAAAATCCTTATCTGAGTGGCGGCTATAGCTGAAATATCAGCGGCACCCACCTTGGTCAGCAAAGTCCCTCCGGCCATTGCTACAGCCGATAATATACCGAAAACTACTCCTTTAATATAATCACTACCCCCCGACTCCGGATTTACCGCGGAATTCCTGTTTCCCGAAACAACAGTAATTCCTATGCCGAGAACAGTTCCGGTAATGCCAAGCACACCCCAATAACCGATTGTCTCACCGAATATAAAGTATGAAGCAACCGCGGTCATGGGGACAGAAGCAGCCATGAGAAGCATTGCAATTCTTGATCCCACCATGAGATAGGAATTAAAAAGAAAAAAATCTCCGATGATGAATCCCACAACTCCCGAGGCGCTCATGAAAATCCATGATTTAAGCGGAATACCCGATGGAATTATCTGATCACTGAAAAAATACGCAAGAATTGAGAGATACACCGTGCCGAACAGCACCTTGAGAGTATTCACTGCCGTTACACCGGCCCTGCTGCTTGCAGATTCAAAAATCATTGCAGCGGCTGTCCATGAAACAGCAGTGATCAGAGCCGCAGCCTCCCCCATTTTCACTATCACTTTAGAACTCCTCATCGGTTTTACAGTAATTATAAAATCTGATATGACGACAGCAATTTACCGGAAATTTAGTGATAAGGATTCAGGAACCATGCAGAATGCAACTATTTTAAAAAGTCAGAATAGGATAAAATTAAAATCTGCCGGAACAGACTCCATAAAACAGCTCTGCAAATCACATAAAAGATAGCAAAATCCGTTTTTTTCTTGTATAAAAATTAAGTTATTCTTTATTAGGAATCAGCGTATTTAATCGATTATCACCTGTTTAAAATTCAGCCGTTTTGAAATGATAATTGAATACTTACAATGCCAGTGATAGTGCAATTGTACCCATTCCAAACAAAAAAAGGAGTTACTTTATGGTTCAACAAATAATTGAAGATAATATCATGATTGCCAAATTCGACAATCCCCCTGCCTACTCCATGACTTTTGATTGTCTTAATGTCATTAGAGATGCAGTGAAAAAAGTCAATGAAGATGATTCTCTCAAGGGACTTATCTTTACAGGCGAAGGGAAATTTTTCTGCTCAGGTTTCGACCTCCCGACATTTATAAGTTTCAAGACAAGGGAGGATGTTCTCGGTTTTTTCAACGTTGAAGAAGAGATGCTATATGAAATATTTACATGTAAAAAACCTGTAATTGCGGCTATCAACGGTCACTGTACTGCAGGGGGATTTATTGTGGCAATGGGTTGTGATTACAGAATTGCCACTGATAACCCTAAAGCAAAAATGGGAATGACTGAAACTAAAATCGGTCTCTCACTTACAATTGCTGAAATGGAACTTGTAAGATCGGGACTTAACAACGATAAACTTGTACGTGACATCATGTATGACGGCGAAAGACACAGTTTTGAGCAGGGGAAAGAGATGGGTTTTGTTGACCAGATCGTTCCTGAAGCTGAACTTATGGACGCAGCGAAAAAAAGAATAACATACTGGTGGGATCAGCCGGGTCATGCCTTTACAAACCTGAAATACTGTTTAAGATACCCTATAGCATCACAGATGAGATACAGACTCGACAATGAGAACTGGCAGGACAGTCTCTGCGAAGCAATAACAAATCCGCAGCTGAAAGCAATTTTTGAAATGGTTCAAAAAGCAATGTCCGGCGGGAAATAAAAGGATAACCCCGTATGGGCAGTAGGGGCAAAAGATTTTTTGCCCCTACTGCCATCCCGATGTCCCTCTTTTCGGGGCATGGGGGCTCCTAAAAAAAGCTTGACGATTACGCCTTTTAAACTTCTTCTTTAATACTTAAAGTAATTAAAAATTATAAAAATTTAGTGGATCCGGCGATTTTAAAACCGTACCATTAACATACAGCAGCAATTCCTGAACTTATTTATAAAGGAATCAGCATTGTTTGAATATAATTTTATACTAAAAATGCTCTGCATTTAACTGAAAATAAGGATCAATAATATGAAAACAATCGAAGGAAAACTTGACGCAACGGGACTTAAGTTCGGCATAGTCGTATCCCGTTTTAACGAATTTATCACCAGCAGACTTCTTGGCGGTGCTGTTGACTGTCTTAAAAGAAATAACGCAAATGATGACGACATCACTGTTATGTGGGTTCCCGGAGCCTTTGAAATACCCGCGGCAGCCACACGCATGGTTCAGTCAAAAAAATATGACGCCATAATCTGTCTTGGAACAGTTATAAGGGGTGCCACACCGCACTTTGATTATGTATCCGCAGAAGTTACAAAGGGTGTGGGACAGCTCAGCCTTAAAGCGGAGGTTCCTGTAATATTCGGAGTACTTACAACAGATTCAATTGAGCAGGCTGTGGAGAGAGCCGGTACCAAATCTGGGAATAAAGGATTTGATGCTGCAATGTCTGCAATAGAAATGTCTAACCTTTTTAAACAGATTAACTAATGGGACAGAGACACAAAGCAAGAGAACATGCGCTTCAGGGACTCTATATGTACGAAGTCTCCAAGTCGACTGTTGACAATATTATAGAATTTGAATGGCTCGATGGTGAAATAGCCGAAGATGAAGAAAAATTCGCGGTACAGCTTATACAGGGTGTAATAAAAGAGATCGAAAGAATCGATACTATAATAACAGATTACTCAAAAAACTGGAAGTTTGAAAGAATAGCCATCATCGACAAGTCTATTCTAAGGCTTGCCATATACGAAATGCTTTTCATAAAGGATATACCCGCTATTGTAACAATCAACGAGTGTATCGATCTGGGCAAAACTTTCGGAGGGGAAAACTCCGGTCAGTTTATAAACGGGATTCTTGACGCTGTAAAGAAACAGGAACTCAGGGAGGGTTGATAAACCTTGTGAAGATTGGAAGAAGCCGTAAGGACAGCTCCGAATTCGATATTCATATCGAAAAAAACAGAATCAACGAAATTGAAACTGTTCAGATCGAGACCGGCAGAAAAGAGCCGATGTCATCAAAACAGAAGTACACTATTCTCATACTCGGATTGGCATCGGTATCTCTTATTTCAGCTCTTCTTATTATCAACTTTTTCTATAACAGATCCGGCAAATTCACTGCCGGTGAAAACAATCTGACAACCGGAAGCGATGTAATGCAGGGGAAGGAACTGCTTACTCCATTTCAGACAGAGAATCCCCAGCTTAAAAAAGCCATAGCCAGCTACAACAGCGGATACATACCAAATGCAATCACAGAATTCACCGATGTTGTAGAGTCCACCGCAGTTCCTAAAGACAAAGCAATTGCCCTTATTTATCTTGGGATTATTGCAGACCGCAAAGGTGAGTACGACAATGCTATAAACTATTTTAAACGTGCTGAAAACTACGACGAATACAATCCCGAAATATACCTCAACATGGCACGGACTTACAGAAAAAAGAGAGATTACAACAACGCGGTAAAGTATGCAGAAAAATCATCGGAACTTATTCCTGATGATGTTAATCCTCTGATTCTTCTGGGGAATATTAACTATGAACTTACTAACTGGGATGAAGCGATAAGATACTACGAGAAAGCCCTGAAGATTGACAGCAATAATCCATCCCTTCTCTACAACATGGCTCTGGCGCTTTTCAAAAAGGGGGAAAGATTCCCCGCACTTGAATTTCTGAAAAAGGCTGCCGAATCTGATAAAATCGGAGATGTGGCGTACAACTCCTACTCGCGTCTTGGAGCTGAATTTCTTGAGAGCAATATGTTCGACCTGGCGGAAAAATATCTTGTACAGGCCACCAGACTCAGACCGCAGGACCCCGTGGGGCGATACAATCTAGCCGTCGCTTATTTAAGACAGAATAAAAATGCCGAAGCCCTGAAAGAACTGGAGGAATCTGAACGGTTAAGCCAGGGGGATATGATGCTCCTTGAAAACATCGGAGAATCGTACTTCGCCCTGAAGGATTACGACCGGAGCCTGAGGTCATACGGCAAAGTGATGGAGACCTCCAGCAGAAATGTAAAAATACTCTCCCGTATAGGCGAGATCTATTACGCCAAGGGTGATCTTGAAAGAGCATATGAATCTTACAGAAAGGTCACACAAATTCAGCCGGCCACGGAAAACGCGCGCATTGCATATCTGAACATGGGCAACATTCTTGATGACGCGCAGAGGTTTGAAGATTCGATCAGAGCATACGAATCGGCCATTGCAATCAGAGACAACGATGACCTTGCGTACTACAATCTTGGAATTGCCTACAAACATTACGATAAGCCTGCCATGGCTATAAACTCATGGAGAAAGGCAATACAGATCAATCCAGGGAACATTAAAGCGCGGCTTGCCATGGCGGATTATTATTACGAGCAGGGGTACAACGATCAGGCCGAGAAGGAGTATCAGGAGATAATCTACAAATGGCCAGACAATCAGGAAGCCCTTTTTAAACTGGGAACGATTTACCATAAACATAAAAATTACAAGGACGCACAGAAGGCATATTCAAGGGTTGTGGAAGCAGGTGAATCTACCGAGCTTTCAAGAAAAGCAATGATCAATCAGGCGATAGTCTCATCGGGAGAGCGCGGCGATGAGGATAGCCTGAACAATTCAATTAAAATGATACAGAAAGCTCTGCTTCTTAAACCGGACGATTCCGATGCTCTGCTTGCTCTTGGAATTATTTACGCGCGGAAAGAGATGCACAGCAAAGCGGTTGAGGCATTCTATCAGTCTATAAAGTCATCAAGGGACAACAAAATGACGGCTGAAGCATATAACAATATGGGGAAGAGTTATTACCAGATGAAAGAGTATAAAAAATCCGTGCAGGCATTTACCCGCGGTGTTGAAGAGGATTCGTCCAATGAAGAGATACGCATAAACAGAAAAACTGCCGTACAGGCATATGAAGAGCAGCTGGAAAGAGAGAGATGATAAACGCAGACAGAGCATTCCTCCAGAATCTTGAAGAGACAAGCCTTGCATCATACGCGGCCAGGTCATCAGAAACAAAGGGGAGAGATCACGCTGAATCGAGTCACGCCTACCGCACGGAATACCAGCGCGACAGAGAGAGGATAATACATTCACGCGCGTTCAGAAGACTTGAATACAAAACCCAGGTTTTTATAAATCACGAAGGTGACCACTACAGAACACGGCTTACCCATACAATAGAGGTGGCACAAATCTCAAGAGCAGTCTCCCGGGCTCTCAGACTTAACGAGGATTTAGCAGAAAGTATTGCTCTTGCCCATGACCTTGGACATACGCCATTCGGCCATGTGGGGGAGAAGGAACTTAACAGGCTTCTGAAAGATCACGGCGGTTTTGAGCACAACAGGCAGAGTCTCCGTGTTGTTGAAGTTCTTGAAAAAAGATACAGCAGTTTCCCGGGACTTAATCTCACATGGGAAACCCGCGAAGGTATTATAAAACACTCCAGCCCATACGACAGACCGGAAACTTCCGATTTTCTCCCGGGTGAAAATGCATCGCTTGAGGCTCAGATCATTGATCTTGCCGATGAAATTGCCTACAATAACCACGACCTTGATGACGGCATAACATCGGGCCTTCTCGATTATGACGGTGTAATAAAGCTTGAAATATGGGAACTTGCAAAAGAATTATACGGCAGACCTCTCCCGGATTCAAAAAAATCAGCAGCACGGGAGATTATCAGAACAATTATAAATCTTCTGGTTACTGATCTTATAAATTCAACAGTCAAAAACATCAATGATAACAATATTCATTCATATCAGGATGTTAAACAATCACCCGTTAAGCTTGCAGGTTTTTCAAATGACATCAGCAAAGCTAATAACGAACTGAAGAAATTCCTTAGAAAAAATATGTACCAGCATTACAGAGTTACAAGGATGTCGCTTAAATCACAAAAAGTAATAAATGAACTCTTCAACATCTACACAGAGCATCCCGACACCCTCCCGGAGAGATACGCCGAAGAGATTGAACAGCATGGTCTGATACGGACTGTAACAGACTTCATCGCCGGAATGACAGACCGCTTTGCCCTTGAAGAGTATAAAAAATTAACCGACCCATTTATCAGAGTTTAGGAGAAAATATGGAGATTCAATTTCCTGAAATACCCGATTACATCAAAGAACTGATCGCTTCCGGAAGCGGAATTGATGAGATATTGATAGACAAAGAAGGGGTATGGTACCACAACGGCGAAAAATTCACCAATGAAAAGATACTGAATTTTTTCGGAAGATCAGTCAACATAACAGCCGATGGAGAATATGTTATTCATTACGGTGAATACACTTATCCTATAAAAGTAGAAGATACTCCGTATTTTATAACAGGCGTAACATTCAGCGGTTTCGGAAATTTCGAAACAGTTCTCCTCAACCTCTCATCGGGAGAGACTGAAGAACTGAACTGCAATACCCTCTACTGTAAAAAAAACAATGCGCTCTACTGCAGAATTAAAAACGGAACAATGCCGGCTAAATTTAAAAGATCACCCTCTTTCAATATTCTTGAAAGACTTGAAGAGGGGAGCGACGGGAAGTTCCATTTAAAATTATGCGGACAGATAATTGATCTTATAATTAAGGACTAAACAGTGAAAAAATATATTAATTCCATGCTTCTTCTTTCTATTGCCGGAGTCGTAGTATCCGGAGTTCTGCTTTATCAGCATTATTTCCCTGATTTCGAAATGGGGTTCATCACATGCGGTAAGGGATTTTCAAATCCATGCATAACCGTCGGACAGTCAAAATATTCAACACTTTTCGGTCTTCCGGTTGCGGCATACGGCCTGTTTTATTTTATTTTATTATCTTTTTTAATACTTGTAGCTGATTACGCTCAGGATAAGTTTTATAAAATTTTATGCGGAATTATATTTCCACTGATTATTGTCGGGCTTTTTTCAGATGTGGTTCTGGGAATTTTAATGATAAAAATCGGTGAAATATGCGGGCTGTGTATTTTCACTTATGTTCTGAATATTTTACTATTTGTTATTATGATTTTGTTTATAAAGAATAATTTCAGCAGAAAAGAGATTATAGATTCAGTTCTTAATTTTTTTAAACCTGCCAATTCAGATGAGAAGGCATCACTCTCTCTTTCCATACTGTTCTCTTTTTTTCTCGCATTTGCTGTATTTACCAGCACAAATATAATCAAGATGAAATCGGGAGTAAACAAAACTCCGGAAGCTCAGAAGGCAAAGCATTTAACAACTTTCTACAATCAGCAGCCTGAGCAGATTGATTATATTAAAAGCAATATGGCCATGGGGAATGACAACGCAAAAGTCAAAATCTATATTTTCAATGACTTTCTCTGCTCTGCCTGTTATAAACTCTATCAGATTGAAAAATCTATTTTTGCAAAATATAAAAACAGCATACAGATAATCTACTACCACTACCCTCTTGATTCGGCCTGTAATAAATACATGGATGATTCGGTATACATGAACTCGTGCATGGCATCTCAATCAATGTATGCGGCTGCAGAGGCCGGTTTTTTTGAAGAGTACTTCTATGTGCATTTTTCAGATTATGCCAGCTACAAAGATTCATTTGAAAAGGATAATGTTACAAAAAACATCAGTGATACTGAAAAACAGTTTAAAATCAAACCCGATTCAAAACAGAAATTTGTATCTATAATGGAAAACAACAGCGGTGATTTACAAATAAAAGAGCATATTGAATTTGCAGAAAAACTTAAAATTGAAGCAACACCGACAATTATCATTGCCGGGAGAAAAATAGTAGGTGTGCCGCCGAAGGAGATTCTTGAAAGTATTATCGATACTGAACTTTCAAAATAATACCTAAAGCATATCAACAGGATCTATATCTATTTCAACATATACAGCCTTTGATTTAAAAGAATCAAGGGCTGTTTTAATTAGAGCAGTAAGATCCTTCAGTTTACTGCTTTTCAAAATTATATGATACCGGTAGTTCCCCCCGATTTTAGTGAGAGGAGCAGGTGACGGTCCCAGAATCATTATCTTCGGGAACTTCTCCGATCCGGTCTTCTTAAGAATTTCAGCCAGAGTATCTGCCGATTCACAGACTGTGTCCTCATCTTTGCCGCGGATTACAATCCGTGCCAGCCTTGTGAAAGGGGGATAATTGATCATCTTCCGTATCTTCAACTCTTCCCTATAAAATCCGGAATAGTCCTGTCTTTTCAGATAATCAAAAATTATATGCTCCTCATTCAGTGTTTGAATTATAACACGCCCTTCACTCCCCCCTCGCCCCGATCTTCCAGACAGCTGCATGAGAAGTGAAAATATTTTTTCCGTCGCCCTGAAGTCGGGCATATTGAGCCCGATGTCCGCCATTATTATTCCGGCAACGGTTACGCCGTGAAAATCGAATCCCTTTGAAATCATCTGAGTCCCTAAAAGAATATCGATCTCCCTTTTATGCATCTGTTCAAGAAGATCGAATACTGCATCCTTTTTCCTGGCACTATCCTGATCGAGCCGGAAGACTCTGTAATCGGGAAACTCCTTTGTAATTGTCTCTTCAATTTTCTGTGTACCGGAACCGAGCTTAAGTATAGATTCAGATCCGCATTTGGAACACTTAACAGGGACATCCGCTGAATACCCGCAGTAGTGGCAGAGCATCCCCTTCCCCCTGTGATAATTCATTCCAATACTGCAATCGGGGCATTCGGCGGCAGTACCGCAGTCTCCGCATAAAACAAACGGTGCAAAACCTCTACGGTTCAGAAGATATACAGCCTGATTACCCTCTTTTACGGCTCTGTTTGTAAAAAGCTTCAATCTTGGAGTTATCTCTTCGCTGCTGTTTTTTAATTTCACAATTTCAATCAGGGGGAGCTTACCCTCACCGTATCTTTCGCTCAGGGTATGAAGCTCAATAACACCCCGTTCCGCGGCATAGAGAGTTTCAATTGAGGGAGTAGCGGAACCGAGTATAACCTTTGCATTCTCTGTCTCGCTCCTGTGAAAAGCAATTCTTCTTGCATTATATCTTGGTGTACTCTGCCATTGCCTCACCTTTGTAGAATTTCTTCCAGTTAGCCAGTCGCTGATTCTGCGTGAGGTGACTATGGTAGACAATAAGATTATCTCCAAAGACTTTATATAATCTTTCATAAATCTGAGATGAAAGTGTAATTTCCGGGACAAGATAAATTACAGAGAGTCCTTTTGAAACAGCATCAATTGCCGCGCTCATATATACTTCGGTCTTGCCGCTGCCGGTTATTCCAAAAATAAGATGAGTTTTTTTTTCTGAAGAGAGTATTTTTTCGTATATCTCTTTCTGCTGCCCGGTTAAAATTATCCCGCTGTCCTGAATCTGCCTTACCCGTGAATTACGGGGCCTGGACTTTGAGCTCTCACCGGCCGGAAGGGCTTTCCCCAGAGCTTCACCCACGGAGGAGAGATAAGATTCCGAAACATACTCTGCAAGTCTGATAATCCGTTCATCATAAATCGGCTCATCGTCAATGCGCGACTCAATATCTTTAAGCTCTATCCCTTCGGGCATATTACTATGAACCGAAGATACATACCCGGTCATCTTCCGCCCTGCGAAATTCACAACAACCCTCATTCCGGCAACAAGAATCATACCATCCGGAATTTTGTATGTAAACGATCTTGTGACGGGTGAATTAATAAATATATCAGCAACGGAAGGTTTAGTGGGGGTCATTATGAAGTTCCAGATATTTCATCTTTACCAGTTTCAATGTCTCCCAGGCTGGACGTTTAAGCTCGGGATTTTTTATCAGTGATATTGTATGCTCTGTATTAAACCATGTTATACCTTTACTGGAATTTACAACGCTCTGAATAGGGAGGATTTCACCCATAACAATAACCAGACGGGGTTTTATAAGATCAACCTCCCTCTGAAGAATTTTTGTACAGTTCTTAACCATGTCGCTCGGTTTAAATAATGCGTTGCCCGTTTCGCATTTAATCAGGTTTGTAACATAACACTCTTTCATCTCAAGACCGATTGCCGAAACCATTTTTTTAAGAAGTTCAACTGACTCAGCTCTGTGGATACTCATTTCAATCCGGTTGGCCATTCGCGGTGCATTAAGTATAATCATCACTCCATTGGCTCCTGAGCCGAATGGATTTTTTCTTTCAATAATATCCGGGCAGGCTTTACATTCAGATATTTTAAAGTCAGCGGTAATATCCTGAATGATTGAAATTTTCGCCGTTTCGGTCTTCGGTTTAAGTAATTCAATAAGATAATTTAATTCATCTTCCCCCTTATACAGAAGGGTGTTCTTCATCACTCTCCGGTCCTTAAGCAGATTGATTAAAGATTCAGCTGTTTTATAATTTTTCAACATTGATATTGTACTGTTTTATTTTTCTGTGGAGATTAGTTCTCTCTATATCGAGTTCCCGTGCCGTCACGGAAACATTACCTTCATTCTTTTTAAGCGCAGCGATTATATAATCTTTTTCAAAAGCCTCTCTTGTCTCCTTCAAAGATCCGCCGGCATAATTAACCTCACGGGTATGATCTTTCCCGCCTGAACCGATATTTTTCTGAATATCTTCAGCTTTGATCTCTTCAGTGGAGACCATTATCACCACTCTTTCAATAATATTTTTCAACTCCCTTACATTACCCGGCCATGGATATTCTTTTAAAAACTCCATCCCGTCTTCAGTGATAACCTTTTTTCCGGTTCCATGTTCCTGGGAAAACCGTTCAATAAAATAATTTATAAGAACTTCTATATCATCCTTTCTTTCAGTCAACCGGGGGACATGAATAGGGATAACATTAAGTCTGTAATAAAGATCCTCCCTGAACTTCCCCTCGGCAATCGCCTTGGGAATATCAACATTTGTTGCCGCAATAACCCTAACATCTACAGTAATTGTTTCACTCCCCCCGACCCTTTCAAACTGCTGTTCCTGAAGCACACGGAGAACTTTCGCCTGGGCTGACAAGCTCATATCACAGACTTCATCAAGAAAGAGAGTCCCGCCGTCGGCAAGCTCAAACTTTCCAAGTCTTCTCCCTACTGCACCGGTAAAGGAACCTCTTTCATGTCCGAATAATTCACTCTCAATAAGTTCATCAGGTATAGCTGCACAGTTCATCTTCAGAAACGGCTTATCCGATCTGTTTGAGAGCTGGAATATTGCCTTAGCGACCAGTTCTTTTCCTGTACCGCTCTCGCCTGTGATAAGAACTCTTGCATTTGTCTTCGCGGCTCTTCTTATAATATCTTTAATTTCATTAACATGATTTGAATATCCGATCATGTCATCATCAACAAATGATTTCTTTTTTAGCTTAATATTTTCACGGCGAAGCCTCACCTGCTCCAGGGCATTGTTTACAGATGTTACAAGCCTGTCAAGGGATGGGGGTTTCTCCAGAAAATCAAATGCCCCGATCCTTGTAGACCGGACAGCTATATCAATAGAACCATGTCCGCTGATCATTATCGCGGCGGATTCCGGATACATTTTTTTTATCTTTTCAAGCAGCTCAATTCCGTCAGCATCGGGGAGCCATACATCAAGTATGATAAGATCAACTTCATTTTTTTTCAGAAATGATAAAGCCTCTTCACCATTCTTTCCCGAAAATACAACATGACCTTCATCCTGAAGTATCGGTGTCATGGAATTTATTATATTTTCTTCATCATCTACAATTAATATTCTTGCCATTAAACAACTCCTATTTGCGCCGGGAACATAAATGTAAATTCAGCGCCCTGTCCCTCTTTAGACCGGCAGTAAATTTTTCCGTCATGCTCCAGTATAATTTTTTCAACAATAGCAAGCCCCAGGCCTGTTCCGGTTTTCTTCAAAGTAAAACCGGGTTCAAAAATTTTATCAATATCATCCGCTTTTATACCGGGCCCGTTATCCTTAACAGTCACCACCTGATAGCAATCTGAATCATCTATCCCGGTTGTAATAATAATAATCCCGTTTTCATGGAATGCCTGTATTGCATTACTGATAATATTGTTTAAAGCCTGCCTGACCAGACTTCTGTCAATCAGAATATCCGGAAGATTCTCTTCTCTGTTGAAAATGAATTCAACATTATCATAACTGTTAAAAAGCAGAATACTCTCATCAATTAGAGTATTAAGATTTGACAATTCTGCTTTTTTAACGGGGAGTCGGGCGAAGTTATTAAACTCACTTACAAGCTTCAGTAATGAATTCACTTCAGTAATAATAGTTTCCGATCCTGTAATTACAGCACTCTGCATATTCGGATTACCCTCTTTAACCAGTTTCCTCATCCTCTCGGCAGAAAGTCTGATAGGAGTAAGAGGGTTTTTAATTTCATGGACAAGCTTCCTTGCCATTTCATTCCAGGCTTCGAGTTTCTGTTTCTGAAACATGAACTTCTGGTTTTCATCCAGCTGCTTTGCCATGGAGTTAAAAGCATCAACAAGCACACCAATCTCATCGTCGCTTCTTTTTTCAATATGCATCTTATTATTACCCATGGCGATCTGCTTTGAAGCAGATGAAAGCTCAAGAACAGGACGTACAATATTTCCGGAGATGTATATACTTATCAGATATGCTATGCCGACGATTACAATAGATATGAGCATCAAAAATGATCCGGTACCTGTTTCAAAATACTCCTTCTGACTTTCGATCCGCCTGTAATCATCTCTCGCCTGAAGAAAAAGTTCTTCATTGACTTTTATCTCATCAGAAAGAGGGAGGTAAACAACAACCATCAGATCCCGGTACCTGAACATCCCGCTGACTATATCATGACTGTCAATTTTGATCCGGTCCACTCTGATACCGGGTAATCCGGAAGCACTATAAAATCTATATAACTTATAATTATCAACGTGGGCTGATGTTTGAGCATTCCCTGTAATCTGAAGAGCGCCATTAACGGCCTTGAAAAATATAATTTTTAATTCAGAATTTCTGTATGTAGCTGTAATTCTTTCTAAATCGTTCTGGTCTGTCTTCAGCATAAAATTATCGAAAAGAAATCTTGCGGTTTTAAGCTCCGAAGTTACCTCTTTCTCAATCCGGTAATAAGCATCATGAGTAAGATCAACCGATTTTTCCAGAGCACTCATGGTTCTTCCGCTGAACATTTTTGAAAGACTTTTGTTAAAATAGTTGCTCGATATAATTACAATGGGCATGGCGGAGAGCACGGCAATAAAGACGAATGAAAGTGTTATTTTTTTCTTAATACTTTCCGGAATATCTGCTGTATTAATATTCAGACTTCTCCGGAAAGACATAACAATAAAATATATTCCCGCTATAATCGGAATAGTCATCATTGTTGTTATAAAAAAGTTTTCATCCACGAGACCGGCATTTAAACGGCCCGGGAACAGACCGATAATAAGAATAGATGAGAATATAATTATACCGACAAGAAATAGAATGTCCTGTACTGAATTTTTACTCTTTATTTTTTTTTTGTCTGAGGACAAAATTACTTCCTGGAGAGATTATATTTTATTCAGACTTTAAAATCATTTTCAATCAGATTGAGGATGTAACTGACAAGTTCATGTTCACCCTCTCCGCTTGCTCTTATCTTCAGTTTTGATCCTGAAATTATTGCAAGACCAAGAACGGACATTATTGATTTACCGTCGGCTTCTATATCATCTTTAATCAGCGTAATTTCACATTGATACTTCATTGCCTCACGTACAATCATCATGGCAGGTCTGGCATGAATACCCGCATCACTATTTACAACAACATCTCTTTCAACCATTACTTCCCACCTTCATTGATAATCCATTTTTTAATCCGTTCATCCAGTTCTCTGGCCGAATTAATTCCTACTTTCTTCAGTCTCTGATTTAATGCTGCTGTTTCAATAATTATCGGAATATTTCTTCCCGGACGTACCGGCACTGTAATATATGGAACATCTATATCCAATATTGTATATTTCTTCTCATCAAGACCGAGTCTGTCATATTCAGTGGATGAATCCCACTCTTCAAGGAGTATAACCATCTCTATACGTTTCCTGTTTCTGACAGATCTTATACCGAAAATTTCACGGACATTTACAATCCCTATTCCCCGGATTTCAATATGGTGTTTTAATATCTCTGAGCCCCCCCCCATAAGAAGTGACTCATCTATTTTCTTGACAACAACCATATCGTCACCAACCAGCCTGTGACCCCTCTCTATGAGCTCCAGAGCAGTCTCGCTCTTGCCAACCCCGCTTTTACCGGTTAGAAGAACACCGACTCCAAAGACATCCACCAGAGTTGCATGTAGAGTTACGCTCTCGGCAAAAATTTCATCAATAACGTGAACAAAAAGCGTTATAAATCTTGTAGTACTTCTTTTTGAAAGAAAAATAGGAATATTTCTCTTTTCGGCATATTCAAGAAAAAGATCATCGGGCCTGTATTCATAGGTAAATATACAGCATAAAACCGGATAACTGAAAAAATCATCATACACCTTAATCTTCTGTTCCGGACTGAGCTGATTCATGAAAGCCGTTTCACCCTGACCGAAAATCTGAATCCTGTCATAGGCGAAATAATCAAAAAAACCCGCAAGAGCAAGCCCGGGTCTGTTCAGCTCACCCGTTTTAATCTCCTTATCGAGACCGCCTTCACCTGCGAGTAAACGGAGCTGAAGATCAATCCGCCCTATCCCATCAATAAAATATCTTAATGTAAGTTTTCCCATGGTAGATTTATCTCACTATATCATTTTCTTTCCAGCAAAAAAATATAAAACAGAATAAAAAAAGAGAAACTGCTCAAAAACCAGCGGTAAAATTGTTCTCCGCCGAGCCGAAGGCGCGGCGGAGATAAAAACCACCAGTTTTTGAGTAGATAAAAAATTTATTTGTCTTGCG
>PGXT01000027.1:45031-70719 GCA_002839285.1 Spirochaetae bacterium HGW-Spirochaetae-5
TGCCGGAAAATCCTATTCCGGCAGGATAGATAAAACTAAAATGCAGGCACAAGAACTTCCAGTCTCTTACCATTACGGCTGAGAACATTAAAAAATCTTGTCTCTTTATTGAAAAAAGGCATAAAAACATCTTCTGATTTTTCGAATGAATCAAATGCTTCATCAAGGGTCAATTCAACCACCTGACAGCTTGCTCCTTTCTTGAAGTCGATCCTGGGATTAGAAGCAGATTCATCCTTTACATCAAGTTCGTACTCTATTAAAGAACCAGAATTAAACTCCCCCCCTTTATTCTCTTCAAAGGGGACTTCAACTAGTTTAAATACAGATCCGCTTTTAAAAATTACGGCATAATTCTTATTTGCATAATCAACATCGCTCTCAACTGTTGCTACACCTTTCTTGAACAGAATAAAATCTTTTTTATCAACTCTCATCTGAAGAAAAGCTTCAATATTATTAATGGGCTTATTGCTGACCTGTGTAAGAACAGCATCGGTCCCGGTTTCGCTGGTAAAATCGTAGGAAAAATCGAATTCAGCTCCCTGACCTTTCCTTGACTGAATTTTTTCTTTGAAACGCGCAATCTGGGTTTCCATTTTATCAACAAGAAGATCCAGTGCTGAATATAAATCAGCGGCCTTTTCACGGGCATGAAACTGAACAGAATCTCCGGTAATATTAAGCTCCGCGGCATGATCAAGTTTTTCCACATAAAAAATAAGGTGAATGTCAATTAATTGCTGAAAATATTTTTCAAGTTTTGAAATCTTTTTCTCAGCATAATCTCTAAGGCTGTCAGATACATCGATATGTCTTCCTGTTATTTTAATCTTCATAAGCTCTCCTATGATTTAATCATATTAATTTTTTTTCGTTTATTTGAAGCAGGTATATTCAGAATATCCCTGTACTTCGCGATTGTTCTTCTTGCGACGGTTATCCCCTTCCCCTTTAAAAGATTTACAAGCTCTTCATCACTAAAAGGACTCTCCGGATTTTCTCCATTAACCAGATCCTGAATCAGCATTCTCACCTGATCTGAGGACTGATCATCACTGTTATTATCGCCCGGATTTTTAAGACGTGAAACAAAAAAATACTTCAGTTCAAAAACACCCCATGGAGTCTGAATATACTTGCCGCTTGATACACGGCTTACAGTGGACTCATGCACACTGACCTCACCGGCGATATCATGGTGAGTGAGATATCTAAGATGACCGGGACCATGCAGCAGAAACTCCTTCTGGCTCAACATTATTGCAGAGGTAACCTTCAGAATAGTATCCCGTCTTGATGATATATTTTTTAAAAGAGCCATGGCAGACTGAAGTCTTGAATTCAGATATTCACGCTGCTCCTTATCTATACTCTTTTTCTTCAGCATATTAATATAATATGTGCTCAGCTTTATACCGGGTATCCAGTCGTCATTTAAAGTTACAATAATTTCATCATCAACAAGTTTAACTTCCACGTCGGGTATTACAGGCTTTGCCTCTCTCCCTGAATAGGACCTGCCGGGGAAAGGATTAAGGTTATGCAGAGTTTTACTCTTCTCGATAACTCCACTTTCAGGTATTGCCAGAGCTTTAGAAATTCTGCTGTAATCCAGCTTTTCTATATCATCAAAGTATTCACCCAGGATCGTATGCAGAAGTATATCATCGGGAAAATAGTAACAGGCCTGAATGTAAAGAGTCTGCCTTACGGAAAATGCGCCGCAGCCTACGGGATCAAAACTCCGGATGCTCTCTATAACAGCAGTCTTCTCCTTATTGCTTATACTGTTAAAGAATTCTTCTTCGAGAAAGCCGTCATCATCAAGCATTGTAATTATCTCTTCATAGAGAGATAACAGTTCGGCAGTTTCAGCAGTCATTGTAGCCTGCCAGAGAAGATGATCTTTTAAACTCTCCCTTGTTGTTACCGCATTCTCAATGAATAATCTGTTTTTATCCTCATCCTCATAGTGCTTATTAATTCCGCTTTCATTTGGATCATCGTAGATATCTTTATCAGGTGAATCAATATCACTCTCTTCACCATTCAGGTTCTGATTCAGTTTCTCTTCAAGATAATCTTCAGTCTGCAGAGATGCAGCTTCTTCAAGGAGAGGGTTTTCCAGAAACTCTTCGGAGATAAGTTCTGAAAGTTCGAGATTTGTCATCTGAAGCATCTCTATAGACTGCCTCAGGGTTTGAGTCATAACCAGTTTCTGAGTCTGCTTTAATCCTAAATTCAATCCGCTTTTCATTTAAAACCTTTTTATCGATTCTGATTATAATTTAATCATTTTTTTTAAAAAGTCAATTCTTATCATGTAATTATTCCACAGCATGTAATATAATTTTTTTCAGTAATGATTCCTAAATATAATTTTTAGTGTAAAAAATGAGAATTATTATCCTCGCCGCCTTCGGCGGCGGGGATAATAAAGTTTTTTTACTTTATAAAAGTTAAGGAATAAATACTGAAATTTTTTACACAAAAAAACTCAGGATACAACCTGAGCTTTTTATAATTAATTATGTATAAAAAAAATCAAAAAGATACAAAAAATCAATAACCCTGTTCGTAATCTCTGCTTCCGAATAAATAAAACCTGATCCCCAGAGAAACCTGATAACCTCTGATTGAAACATCTTTTGTTGAATCATAAAATGACTTGTGATAACCAAAATCAATATATGGTGCAATAATCTGCGTAAAATTATACTGAAGACCGGTATGGAATGAAGTATAAACTCCAGGTCCGACTCCATCATCTTCACCATTTGCAAAGGAGACTTCAAACATCGAAGCTCCGATGTTTACCGCATTTTTCCAGTAAATCCTGTATTTCTCAAGCATCGGAATAGGCGGGATATACTCAATCCCTGCCGCTGCATAAGAATATTCATATTTCAACTCACTGGCAAGACCTTCATTCTCAGTGGTTTCAGAGACAGAAGCTCTCAGCAGAAAGTTTACATCATCGGTAACCCCGAAACCTATTCCCGCAGCCCACCCTGTAACAGGATCCAGCTCACCGGTGGCTATATAATTCCCCTGACCATCTATAAAAAAAGCAGCAAAAGAAGATGATATTGAGATAAAAAATATAAAAACGATTAAAAATAACTTTTTCAAATTAGTACTCCTCTGACAATTCTATTATTGGTATATAAAACATAAAAGTAAACTCAAGTCAAGAAAAAAGCATAATTTACCCTTAAGTTTATCGTAATTGCTCAAAAAGCAGTGGAATTTTTTTCAGCCTAAAGTATACGAAAAGATACAGCCTGTCTCTTAAACCAGATGTTTTTTTATATCATCATCAAGCTCCACAGCTCTTCCTGTTTTAGTATCGAGCAGAACAAATGTCACATCTGCGTCAACAGCCTGTTTCCCGTCACTCTTTCTGAATATTTTCTGTGAGAGAGTGATACTTTTGTTACCGTGTTTCTTAAACTCTGTCTTTAAAACAAGAACCTCTCCAAGACAGGCTTCATTTGTATAACTTATATTAATATTTACAATGTTAAAGGCGTATCCTCTCTCCAGGGCTTCTTTGGTTAAAGCAAGCTCTTCAAAGAGCGCCCACCTTGCCTCTTCAAGAAACTCCACATAACGGGCATTATTTACATGAGAATATACATCAAGATGATATCCCCTTACCTTTATTTCAATTTCACCTTTCATAGCATCTCCCGATTAATCATATTAAATATTCAAGTTTTCAGATTGCCTCAAATTTACAAACCGATGAATTTCATCTACGCTGCGCCGCAGGCGCGGAGTAGAGCAATTTCCCACCGGTTATGAGCAGTTAGCAACCCCGCCGCCCAAGGCGACGAAGGAATAATTCATAAGTAAGTGCTGAACTTAATAAAATTAAGCGGCTTACTTATGAAATACCGGAAAACTATCTGAATTGGGTAAATATAGCGGATTATTGACAAGTTTAATTTCAATATTAACTATAAAAAATAGTTTTAAAAACATATAAAAATTTAAACTTCAAAACATGATATTTCCTGAAATTATTTTCTTTACACAACCTGTTCTTTTTTTATATATCGATCCGGCACTGGGAACACCGAAGGTTATCAATGCCAATAAGGCATATACACTAAATACAGTAGGAACCTGCGTTGCTGATGAATCATGTCTTGCAATCATATATCAGGGAACAGTAAATGGAATTTCATATGCTGGGATTGGAGTTCAGAATGGATCAAACAAGTTAAAAATTTACTGGCAGGCAACATCAATACCTGAAACAACTCTTACACTGTCTTCATGTACAGTAGTTTATAATGGAACAACAGCTTCCGGGGTAACAATAACAAATGTAACATTCAGCAAACATCCAACCAACGGGACTTATACGATTACATTTGGTACTGGCTTTACTGCAGCTGGCCTTACAATCAACGCAACCAATAATATAACAGCCGTTGCGATATAAAAAACGGATTAATTAATGTAATCCCATTGATGCTGTAAAAATATAATTTACTGTATTTTCAACAGACTCTTTTGGAAACTTCTTCAGCCATAAACCTGAAATCCCCCTGTTTCGCTTTGCTCAACATGGGAGATTTTCGGTTTTATATAGCGAACTATTTGATAAGAAATCATCCAGTCTAAGCACTACCGGCACATCTTCTTTATATAATTGATAATCCCCTCTATATCTGTAACTGTTTTTGCCGCATCGAGTTTAATTGCCTCTTTCGGCATTCCGAAAACTACACAGGACTCTTCGTTCTGGGCAATTGTATATGCGCCCGATTCTTTCATTTCCAGAAGTCCCGCGGCGCCGTCGTTACCCATGCCGGTGCAGATTATCCCCACTGCTGAATCACCGGCATATTTACTCACAGAACGGAACATTACATCCACCGAAGGGCGGTGCCTGTTTACCGGTGGTCCGTCGTTTATCTCGACCCAGTAGCCATTACGGTCGGATTTTAAAAGCATATGCTTTCCGCCGGGAGCAATAAGTGCTATATCAGTAAGGAGCCTGTCTCCATTTTTTGCCTCTTTTACAAAAATTTTTGATTTTGTATTTACCCTGTTGGCAAAGGCTTCTGTAAATTTTTCCGGCATATGCTGCGTTATAACAATTCCGGGGCAGCCCGTGGGGAGACTGACAAGTATCTGATCGATTACTTCAGTTCCCCCTGTGGAAGCGCCGATTGCTATTACTTTCTCAGTAGGTTTGTTCTTATTGGCCATTTCGGATTTCGATAATATAACATCAGCAGAATACTTCTGTTCTACTTCCAGTTTCACCGGGGCACGTTTCTTTATATTTTTTTTTGATTGCCCGGCTGCTATAACTTTTTCAACGAGCTCTCTTCCGAACTCCTTCGCGCTTTCAGGTTTATCAATCTGAGGTTTCCCTATAACATCAACAGCACCGATCTCAAGCGCTCTGACAGCAGCATCAGCGCCCTTAGTGGTCAATGAACTTACCATAATTGCAGGAACAGGATTTGCGATCATAAGTTTCTGAAGAAAAGTAAGACCGTCCATCCCTGGCATTTCAATATCAAGTGTAATTACATCGGGATTAAGCATATTTATTTTCTTTGCCGCGATACTGGCGTCAAGGGCCGCGCCAAGCACTTCAATCTGCGGAGAAGCGGATAAAATATCAGTGAGAAATTTCCGCATTAACGCGGAATCATCAATTATCAGCACTTTCACTCTATTCTGTTCCATGTTTATCTCTTCTCAATTCTTTTTTTTTTGAGTATTTATTTCTTAGTAACTCATAAGAAACTCAAGGGCTGTCACACTGCGTGTGACAGATGTGTTCCCTGCGGGGGCTTTTTAAGGGGCTGCCGCCCGAGCGAACACGATGTTCGCCTGCCAGCATCGACACGAAGTCGAAATAAAGCTGGCCTTATACCCTGCAAAGTTTCTTTTTATTTTTTCCCGGCTTTAGTTTCAATATTGTGAATCAGCTCATCTTCATCCCGCAGTGATAATATTTCGTTAACGATCCCGCCCTGTATCTTCCGTAAATAAACCTTCCCGGAATCCACATCAAATATAATTTTCCTTGTATAATTATCGCCCACATCGGAAGCGACGATCGGTATGTCCTCAATTTCCATAAATAGTCTGGCTACTCTTACATTATCCGAAGGGATAAGACTTTTTTTTCCGCTCATATTCAGAAACTTAATAATATTTCCGCCGCCGAATATCTTTGCCGTAAGATGTTTTCTTGAAGCGCCCTTTTTAACAACTTCAGAAACAATTTGATTTATAGCTGAAATTCCGTATCTTGCATTATCATCGCTGAAAATATCATTTTTACTGATCTTCCCCGGGAGCATAAAATGATTCATCCCCCCTATTTTATTTACCGGATCATGAAGAACTACAGAGACACATGACCCCAGAAGAGTCCCTATCAGCTCATCCTTGCCTGTCACATAGTACTCCCCGGGATAAATAATATTAAGATTTTTACCAAGTTTATGTCTTACATTTACGTGCACCTTACGTCACACCACCTTTCTGTAAATAGTTCTTCCGGCCAGAGAAAATCTATCGGTAATACTGGTTATATTTTCCGAGTGACCGATAAGCAGATATCCGTCATCTTTTAAATAACTATGATACTTCTCAAATAATTTTTTCTGAGTCTCCCTGTCAAAATATATTATAACATTTCTGCAGAATATAATATCAAACTTTTTCTTCATGGGATATTCATCCTGAAGAAGATTCAGCCTTCTAAAATAAACAGCATTTTTCAGCTGATCATTTACTCTGTAAAAATCCCCCTTGTGCGAATTATTATAAGTAAAATAATTTTTCAGATACTTCGGATCAACATCTGAAAGATGGTCAGCGGCATAATTCCCGTCTCTGGCTTTATCCAGAACCTGTGTATCAATATCTGTTGCAAGGATCAGAAACTCAGGTGGAACTTTCCCGTTAAAATACTCAAATAGCGTAATTGCAATTGTGTAAGGCTCCTCACCGGTGGAACATCCGGCACTCCAGATTCTCAGCTCTTTCTCTTTTTTCTTTTCAAAATCGGGGAGAATCTTACTTTTCATGTATTCAAAATGATCGTTTTCACGGAAGAAATCGGTTTTATTTGTCGTTATTGAATTGATAAAATTAATTTTTTCATCTTCATAATTATTTATAAGATACTCATAATATTCGGTAAAATTATCAAGCTTCAGATCCCTGAGCCGCTTAATAAGACGTGACTGCATAAGAATTTTTTTAACATCGCCAAGCTTAATACCCGCTTCTTTATAAATGATATCTCTTAGCTTGTTAAAATCATTATCGCTGAGGTTATAATTATTTATCATTATTATTCCTAATCAAAAAGTAATATCTTACCAGTTTTATTTCTATTCCGGAACTCATCTTCAACATACTCTTTTTCGAGAGAAATAAATTCAGAAAAATCCTCGTTGTTCTGAAGAATTTTCCGGTAGACTGTTCCATCTGCGGGGGAAAAATAAAGTTTTCTTCTGAAGTTGCCGCCGAGATCTTTTTTTTCAATTGGTATTTTCTCAAAGGCAAAATACTCTGTTACAAATTTAATATTATTATCAGAAGAGGTTATCTGATTTGAATTAGAATTTACGGAATACCCGGCCCCGAAAATTTTAGCTTTCATATGATGCCTGTCGCAGCCGAGCTTTACCATGTCAGCCATTAAATACTCCATATTCAAAATGCCGATTCTGAATATATCATCTTTCAGTATACCCTCGGTAACGGCAGTCCCGGGAACTACAAAATTGATCATTCCGCCTGTCTTTTTTATATAATCAAAAAGACAAACAACAAGGCACGAGCCGGCAATTGTCCCGATATAACAATCTTCATTAGACGCAAAATGATCGCCCGGATATAATAAATATAAAACTTTGCCGGTTCTGTTATTCTGACTCCTCAGCATGATTCCTTAAGGTGTTCACTGTCTAAAAATGTATCTACATCAAGAAGAATAATAAGGGACTCCCCCGCCATTCCTACACCCTCAATTGCACTGGTATCAACTCTGGCGGAAAAATTAATATTGGTTTTAATATCAGAGACAGGAAAACTTACAACATCGGACACTGCATCAGCTATCATACCAATAAGTCGCCCCTTAACTTCAACGATAAGTATTACAGTAAATGAATCATACTCTTTCATGGGGAGATTGAATTTTCTCCTCATGTCAATTACCGGAACTACAGCCCCGCGGAGATTGATTACACCCTTTATAAAAGACTGGGCTTTAGGGACATGGGTTATTTCAACCATCTCGTTAATCGATTGAACTTTTATAACTGAAACACCGTATGTCTCCTCTCCCACCAGAAAAGTAACATACTGTTTCACCTCTTCATTCCGGCTGACCTCTGCTGTTTTAATTACATTATTTTCGTACATAACTATTTCACAAACCTTTTAACAACGTTAAGCAGATCTTCCGCCTGGAATGGTTTAATAATCCATCCCGATGCCCCTGCCTCTTTACCCTTCTGAATTATATCCTTTTCAGCTTCAGTCGTTAGTACAACCACCGGTGTAAATTTATCAACCTTCCGGAATTCTGTAATAAATTCTATTCCATTAAGCACAGGCATATTTATATCGCTTAAGCAGAGAACTACTTCATCTCCGCCGTTTTTTATCTCACTTATCTTATCAAGTGCGTCCTGACCATTCTCTGCCTGCTTTATCATAAAACCGAGCTGTTTTAAAGCAAGCTCAACACTGACCCTTATTGTGGGCGAATCATCAATTACCATTATATACTTACTCATCTACATCTCCCCCTCTAATAATTACTGTAATTTTATACCGGCTAATTTCAAAAGTTTTCTTAATTCGGGTGAAACTCCTACAAAACGGATAGACTTATCAAGATCTTTCAGTTTCTTCTCAGCCGATAAAATCACCTGAGCCGCGGATGAATCTATCCGCATGGAGTCTGAAAAATCCAGAACAACCTGACCGCTGTTTTCAACCTCTTCCCTCAGCGCGAAATAGAAGGTGTTGACATTCTTTACGTTAACCTCTTTATCAACTTTCATATATCATTCCCTTTAAAAATATTATCCAACAAATCTTACTGAACCGGACTGGTATCTGATAAAAAAATCCATCTTTAATTATTTTTAATCTCTTCCACCAGTCCATGTATATCAACAATCAGCGCTACTTTTCCATCACCTAGAATTGTCGCTCCGGAAATTGATCTGCTTGTTGTAATAAAATTATCTATACTCTTTATTACTATCTGCTGCTGTCCGATGAGATCATCTATCATAATGCCGACTCTCTCGCCATTCGATTCAACAATTACAATAAGAGCCTCCCATGGATTTTGAATCCCCGCATCAATCCCGAAAAGAACATTAAGTCTTATAAGAGAGATATACTCCCCTCTTACTAATATTACTTCACCTTTACCTTCCACTGTACGGTAATCATCTTTCTTTACCTGGATAGTTTCTATTACAGAAAGCAGCGGGATAATAAGAATGGAAGTTCCTACTTTAACAAGCATCCCTTCAATTATCGCAAGAGTCAGAGGGAGTTTTATACGGATAAGTGTACCCTCACCCTCTTTGCTCTTTACTTCCACTGTCCCGCGAAGCTCCTCGGCATTTGTCTTAACGACATCCATTCCCACGCCGCGTCCGGAGAGGTCACCTACCTGTTCAGATGTTGAAAATCCCGGACTGAAAATAAGTGAAAGAATTTTGTCTTTCGAATTTTCATCTTCAGTTATAAGCCCCTGTGCAACCCCTTTCTTTTTGACCTCGGCAAGCGGAATTCCCCTTCCGTCATCAATTACATCGATAAAGACATTCCCCTCCTGATGATAAGCTTTAAGAGTAACCGTTCCTGCAGATGGTTTCCCTTTTGCAACTCTCTCTGAAGCGACCTCTATTCCGTGGCCGATTGCATTTCTTATCATATGTTTAAGAGGATCACCAATCTTCTCAATAACTGTTTTATCAAGTTCGGTATCCCCCCCTTCAACTTTAAGTTTTATCTCTTTGCCCAGGGAGTGGGCAGTATCACGGACAAATCTTTTAAACTGGTCAAAGGTGGGACCGATTGGAACCATCCGGATTGACATGATCTGTTCCTGGAATTCCCGTGTGACACGGTCAAGACCATAGAGAGAATTTTTAAGAAGAAAAGCCTTCTCCTCATCCATGTCCTCTGAAACACGATGGAGAGATGCCTGACCTATTACAATCTCCCCGAGAAGATTCATAAGATTGTCGAGCTTGGCTGAATCTACACGGACAGTGCTGACTTCGAGTCTCTTCTTGATCTTATCCTGTTCCTGAAGAGCTTCATCAACCTGCTTTGTCGATGCCAGTCCCTTCTGAACTATAATATCTCCCAGTTTAAATTTCTGGCTTTTCTGTTCTTCAACAATCTCTTCAAGATCGGAGTCATTAAGTATCCCCTTCTCGATAAGAATTTCCCCCAGTTTTTTCTCTGTAAGATATCCATGCTCTTTAACTTCGGCGTATTTATCTGTTACATTCTCTATTTCTATTTTATTGTCATCTATTACAAATAGAAAAACGTCCCGAAGCTTCATCTCATCATAGAAGGTCTTAAGAAGAATCTCCCATGACATGTAGCATTTTTCAGGGTCCATTTTATAAAAATCGGGAATTTTTTTCTGGTCAACATTTGATACTATCACTTCACCAAGATTACTCAGATCTTCAATTACCATAAGGGGATCTATCCCGTTACTGTAAATATCCTCTTTAAAAACCGCGTTAATTTTAAAATATCTCTCGCTGGAACCTACTCCGGAATATGCACCTACCTCGCTCAGAAAATCTACAGACTTATCCTTCACTTTAGGTTCAAATCCCATACATTCATTTATTCTTTCAGTAAGTTCAGCCTGAATTTTACCCGCATCTTCAAGATCCCCTTCGCTGAAAAGTTCGTCTTTTATCCAGTCTATGCTATCCAGAAGAATATCAATAATGTCACTGTTTACAGCAATATCGCCCGATCTGACTTTATCGAAAAGACTTTCAAGATTATGCGTAAATTCGTAAATTACATTGAATCCGGCAATACCGGAACTCCCTTTCAGAGTATGAAAATATCTGAATATTCTATTAATAATCTCCTGATCCTCTCTATTCTCTTCAAGAGTTACAATATCAGTCTCAAGATTTCCGATTATCTCTCTTGATTCATTTAAAAAAACCTCGGTTAAACCCATATCCCCCATAGGTACGCTCCTCTTACGATAGCTGCATTAAATCGATATATATTACATAAAAAATTGACGCGAAGTAGGCAGATAAAGCATTACCTGCTCATGACAAGTATAATAAAAATCTTTTATTTATTCAATATCAGTTTTAAAAAAAGATGAATTATAAAGAAAATTAAAAACGAGGAGAAACAGCAGCAATTTATTCCCAGGGGCACAGCGCTGCGCGCTGCGCCTGGAAGTGGGGGATTACGGGGGCGTTGCCCCCGTAATCCCCCACTTCCAGCGTATGCGAAGCATACGCACCCGCGAAAATAATTCCCTGTTGAAAAAAAAGCTGCCGGAGTGGCGCCGGCAGCTTTTAAAAAACTCTATATTCCGGATTGTTCAATTAAGTGGTATCCTGAATATGTTAAAATTAAGCCATATATTTCAATATTCTCTCGCAGACTTTTTCCGGCGTAAATCCGAAATGCTCAGCAAGATCCGACTCCGGAGCTGACCTTCCGAATTCATCTATAGTGATAAAGAGCGCATTCTCACCTGCATACTTTTCCCAACCCATTCTTATCCCTGCTTCGATAACAACTCTCTTACTTCCGGTTCCAAGAATCTCTTTTTTATACGATTCACTCTGCTTATCAAAAAGTTCCCAACAGGGGAGAGAGACAACTCTTGCTTTAATACCCTTTTCGCTCTGCAGTCTTTTTGCAGCTTCTATAGACAGTTGTATTTCAGATCCTGTAGAAAGAATAACCAGATCGGGAGAATCACAGTCATAAATAGTATATCCCCCTTTAGCAAGATTCTTTGCCGAAGATTTATCCGTTCTCTCTATAACCGGGAGATTCTGTCTGGAGAGAGCTATCATCGTCGGACCGTCCTGACGTTCTAACGCAGAGACCCATGCTTCAACGGTCTCTTCGGCATCGCAGGGTCTGATAACATTCAGATTGGGGATTGCTCTTGATACAGCAAGATGTTCAACTGGCTGATGAGTAGGACCATCCTCTCCGACAAAAATTGAGTCATGAGTAAACACATATATCGACTGTAAACCTGAAAGCGCCGCAAGCCTAACCGCCGGACGCATATAATCCATAAAGACAAAAAATGTTGCCGAAAAATTTATAAATCCGCCGTAATAGGCAATACCATTCTGGATGGAACCCATTGCATTTTCCCGGACGCCGTAGTGAAGGATTCTCCCTACTTTACCTGCACCGCTTTCACTTATGTTTTTAACCATGGTTTTATTGCTTGGAGCAAGGTCCGCGGAACCTCCGATAAAGTTCGGGAGCTCTTTGTAAAGCACTTCAAGTACTTTACCGCCGGCAGCCCGTGTGGCGATTTTTGAACCGGTTTCAAATACAGGTAAAGATTTTCTCAGCTTTTCAATATCCGGTTTACTGAAAAAAGTATTCCACTTATCTTTCAATTCACCTTTAATTGAGGAACTGAATTTTGCCTGCCATGAATCATATATCTTCTTTTTCTCATCTTTTACTTTTTTAAAAATAGCATACACATCATCAGGAACATCAAAATGGGCATCACCGCTGCAGCCGAGTTTCTCCTTCGATGCTTTTATCTCTTTATCGCCGAATGGAGCTCCGTGAGACTCTTCACTCCCCTCCATGCAGGCGCTCCCTTTAGCAATAATTGTATTTGCAATTATAAGAGAGGGTTTATCCTTAACTCTCTGAGCTTCAAGAATTGATGATTCTATTTCACTGAAGTTGTGTCCGTCAATCTCCTGTACATGCCAGCCGTAAGACTCATATCTCATCTTTACATTCTCTGTAAACGCCAGATCGGTTGAACCTTCGATTGTAATTCTATTGGAGTCGTAAATATAAATAAGATTCCCCAGTTTCATATGCCCGGCAAGCGAGGAAGCTTCAGAGGTTACCCCCTCCATCATACAGCCGTCTCCGCCGATTGAATATATATAATGATCAATTACATCTCCAAACTCTTCAGCCAGAAGTTTTTCAGCAATTGCCATACCCACACCATTGGCAAATCCCTGCCCCAGGGGACCTGTTGTGGTTTCAACTCCCGGGGTATGACCGAATTCAGGATGTCCCGGAGTAAGGCTCCCCATCTGTCTGAAATTTTTAAGATCATCTATGGTCATGCCTGAACCTGAAAGATGGAGCATTGAATAGAGCAGAGCGGAGCCGTGACCCGCTGAAAGAATAAATCTGTCTCTGTTTACCCAGGATAAATCATCGCTGTTGTAATTCATTATTTTAGTCCAGAGAACCGATGCGATATCCGCACAGCCCAGGGGCATCCCCGGATGACCCGAGTTGGCCTTCTGCACTATATCCATGGAAAGAGTTCTTACTGTCCGTGCTACAAGTTTAAGTTCATCTGCTGTTATAGGCATATTTTTCTCCATAATATTCATTTATATAAAAACTGGTGTTTTATTTTTTAACTCATTAATATACGCATAGAGTCAAGGGATAAAATTATTTTATGAAGGTTTTATTAACAGCGAATTATTTTCAGGGTGCGTATGCTGCGCATACGCTGTAAATGGGGGATTCCGGGGGGTACCCCCGGAATCCCCCTTCCCGGGCGCGGCGCGAAGCGCTGCGCCCGCAAAAATTATTTTATGAAGGTTTTATTGCTTGATTAAATTTAAGCGTTTAACAATTATAGTAAATATTAAAATTGAGGAGACACCCCCATGCATCATAAGTTAAAATATACCCTGGCCCTGATCCTTTTACTTGCAGTAAGCTCTTTTTCATGCGGGGAGAAGAACAAAGAGAAGGATTCCTCAGGTGGCGCCATTAAAGAAGTTAAATGGGAAACAATATCAAAGGGACTTAAAAATGCCGAACAGCTGAAAAAACCGGTTTTAATATATTTTTACACAGACTGGTGCATATACTGCAAAAAAATGGATTCTGAAGTCTTTAACGACTCCGAAGTTTCGGGATACATGAATGAAAACTATATAAGTATAAGAGTAAATCCGGAAAAAGAGAGCCAACCGATAGAGATTATGGGTGAAAAGATCTCTCCGGCTCAGCTCATGGCCTATACAGATTCAAGCGGTTTTCCCACAACACTGATTCTCGATGAAGAGAGAAAACCCGTTACCACTCTGCCGGGGTTTATCGAAAAAAAGACATTCTTCCCGATATTAGAATTTCTTAACGAAAAATGTTACCAGAAGAAAATATCTCTTGATGATTATATTAAAAACCCTGAACTCTGCAGATCAAAAAAAGTTTAA
Source organism: Spirochaetae bacterium HGW-Spirochaetae-5 (assembly GCA_002839285.1). Classification (GTDB taxonomy): domain Bacteria; phylum Spirochaetota; class UBA4802; order UBA4802; family UBA5550; genus WRGT01. The sequence continues at coordinate 59,530 of PGXT01000027.1, forward strand.
AACTTAGGGATCAGCGGTTCGATGAAAGATTCAACGGGTATGCCGATATATATTTCGAGACACCCCTCTTTCAGATAACCGCCTCTCCCTGAATCGGCATATATTTTCTCATCCATATCAAAAGAGATATAGGAATAATAAAGATTTACTCCGAAATTCAGTGAGCATAGAGCAATTTCCGCTCCAACCCCGATATCGAACTTGTAACCGCTGATACCTGTACTGTATTTGCCGTAAGGACCGGCGTAACCTGTTTTTTCCCGGGCAGCGGGAAAGGCGGTTAAATCTCCATTGATCCTCCCCGCAAGAGCATAAAAGGTAAAACCGCCGCTGGCTGTATAATCCTCATTCAGATCTGAAGGCTCGATAAAAGGAGCATAGTGTATTACAGGTCCCACCATCCAGGATCGGTAATCCATAACCTTATCTCCGAGCTCAACCGTGTCGGCGACTCTCTGCTGAAGGAAATGAAATCTGTAGGAACCTCTTATACCGAATTTAACTGCATGTTCCTCCATACCGAGAAGGATAGGATTAAAGGGTACAATATCAAGAGTGGCACAATAGGCTGTCTCGTAATGACTTACTTTCGGATTGTCAGCAAATTCTGAGTCGACAACAATCTTCTCGCTCTCTATAGCACTCCCGGCAGTTGTGAAAGTGTACATTCCTCCAAAATTCAGATGGAGCACTGTATTCAGAAATTCCCTGGCCTGAAGTGAGGCCGGTACTGTCAAAATAAGTATAATCAGTGTTAACAATTGTTTTTTCATATCTTCTTCTATTCTTTATTATATTTAATTATTAAAAATTACAAGACCACGATAACATAGCATTTAACTAATAAAATTGTGCATAATCTGTCTTTCCGAAGAAGCGATGGCGACTGAGAAATCCAGGATTTCTCACAGGAGTTTATCCCGAGCCTGCCGAAAGGTTCGAAATGACAAGATCTGATTAAATCGTTAACCACATATTGCCGAAAACGTATTCTGCTTCATTTTTTACTAAAACTTATACTCCTGCTGACTTTTCTGTCAAGCGACATTATCTCATCGTAAAACTTATCAAGTTCTTTATCGAAATCCATATTTTCTTTGATTTTCTTTAACATCTCTTTAAGAATCATAAGATCACTTTTTCTATCTATAACTCCCGTGTCAAGCACCTGTGAAATATAATCAAACTTATACTGTCGTAAATTTACTCTGAAGAAAAAATCCACTCCATAAATATGAAGAACCCTGGATATAGAACTTGCGCTTACCTCCTTAGAAAACTCATCAATCAGCGGTGAATCCACAGCTCTGACAGGCTTCTTCGGTTTCACCTCAGGCTCCGCCTCTACCACCGCAGGCTTTTTATCGCTGTTATATTTACTGATCAGATCCTCATTTAATGAGAGCTGAATCTTAAGATTCTCCTCTTTCCACTCCTCTGTGTATTCTTTGTAATCTTTTTCAAGAAGCCGGGCGAATTCATCAAGCATTATGGCCTTATTAAGAAGTTTACCCATGGGAGTATGATTAATATATTGAAGCTGGGGTATCTTCTCTTTGATAATCTGACCTGAAGATTTTCTTCTGCCCGACTCCTTTTCGTAATCATCCATCAGAGCCCGATGGTAAATCTCCCTCATCTTCTGAATACTGAGAAGATCCGCGTCGACATATCCGTAGATTTTATCGACCTTGTTATTAACATCCTCGCGTGAAATTTCTAAAGTAAATATTTTGTGTGATTCTTTAAGAATACTGATTATCAGTTCGATTTCAGGAGCAGTGAGCCCCAGAAGCGACTCTGTCTCCTTGATAAAAACATCAGAATGAGGAATTGAATTAATATTATACTGACAATTAATTGCTACAATTCTCTTAAAGACCCTGTCGACTAACTCTTTATTCATTTAAACCTGTTATTTATAATGTTATAATAGATAAAATCCCGCATAAATTTATATAAAAATACCCGGTCATGCCGCAACCGGAGTAATGCGGAGAGCGTTTTTTCGCTATTTTATGATAGATACTTGCAATAAAATTTAATAAAATATAAAATAGTTTACAAGCAAATAAAGCTTTTAAAAGCTCGCTAATAAAAAAAATTTGACAAAAGCTCTACCGCTGAAAACTCTTACTTTTATATCTGCTCTAAAGGAGATGCAATTTGAAAATTAAAGGTTCCCAGATAATCGTACAATCGCTTATTAAAGAAAATGTTGAATACATGTTCGGATATCCCGGCGGAGTAGTCATCCCGATCTTTCATGAGCTCTACCATGCTCCAATCAAGTTTGTTTTAGGGAGACATGAACAGGGTTCAATTCACGCAGCAGACGGATACGCAAGAGCATCGGGCAAACCGGGTGTAGTCCTTGCAACCTCAGGTCCCGGAGCTACAAATCTTATTACAGGGATTGCAACAGCTCATCTCGACTCAGTCCCTCTTGTAGTTTTAACAGGTCAGGTTTCCACCAATCTTATAGGTAATGACGCATTTCAGGAGGTGGATATTACAGGAATAACAAGGCCGATCTGTAAGCACAATTACCTGGTACAGGATATAAAAGATCTGGCACGGATTATTAAAGAAGCCTTTTACATCGCCACAACAGGGAGACCGGGGCCGGTTCTTATAGATATACCTGTTGATATTTCAAACGGGTTATGCGAATTTGAATACCCTGAGGAAATTTCCATCAGAAGCTATAAGCCCACTTATGACGGTCATCCTGGACAGATAAGCAAAGCATGCAGACTTATTGAGTCTGCAAAAAAACCGATAATATACGCGGGCGGCGGAGTTGTAATATCAAATGCTTCTGAAGAACTGAGAGAATTTGTAAAAAAAACAGGGATTCCCGTCACAACAACACTTTTAGGAATGGGAATATTCCCCGAAACGGATCCGCTCTCTATGGAAATGCTTGGAATGCACGGAACATATTTTGCAAACTACTCGGTTCATAATTCCGATCTTCTAATCGCAATCGGAGCGCGTTTTGACGACAGGGTTACTGGCAAAATATCCGAATTTATTCCCCACGCAAAAGTAATACATATAGATATAGATCCGGCCTCTGTGAGTAAAAATGTAATGGTCGACATTCCAATCGTCGGCGACTGTAAAAAGATACTAAAAGAGATGAATAAAGAGATAAAGACTCCGGATATTGCAGAATGGGTTGATGAACTTAAGAAAACTAAAGCAGAGCACCCTCTTCAGTACGAGATGAAAGAGAACGATGATATAAAACCTCAGTATGTAGTTGAACAGCTATATAAACTGACCGATGGAAAAGCAATTATCACTACTGAAGTCGGACAGAACCAGATGTGGGCAGCTCAGTTCTACAAATATACCGAGCCGAGAACGTTTATCTCATCGGGAGGTCTTGGAACAATGGGATTCGGGCTCCCCGCTGCAATCGGAGCGCAGCTTGCGCGACCTGACAGAAGAGTTATTGATATTGCAGGTGACGGATCAATACAGATGAATATTCAGGAGCTTATTGTGGCCGCGCAGCATAAGCTTCCGGTAATTGTGGCAATTCTCAATAACGGTTTTCTCGGCATGGTACGCCAGTGGCAGCAGCTTTTCTGGGACAAAAGATATTCCCACACATGTATAAATTTTGCCCCCGATTTTGTTAAACTGGCCGAAGCATACGGCTGCGTGGGGATTAGAGTAACTAAAAAAGAGGAAGTGGATGAAGCTATTAAAAAAGCGCTTTCCATAACCGATAAACCTATAATTATTGATTTTGTCGTATGTAAAGAGGAGAACGTCTATCCCATGGTGCCCGCAGGGAAAACCATAAAAGAGACAATAATGAGAGAATTAGCGTAGGTGAAATAATGAGCCAGCATGTAATTTCAGTAAAAGTCGAAAACAAATTCGGAGTACTTGCGAGAGTATCAGGACTCTTCTCTGCCAGAGGTTATAACATAGACTCCCTGGCTGTAAGCAGAACAGAAAATGAAGACATCTCCGTTATGACCATTGTGGTAAACGGTGACGACAGAATACTTGAGCAGGTTAAAAAGCAGCTTAACAAACTGATTGATGTTATAAAGGTTTCAGACCATGCAGTGCAGTCGTCTGTGCAGAGAGAACTTGCCCTGATTAAGCTGAACTGCCCTGCGGCGAAAAGAGGAGAAATTCTTCAGCTTGCGGAGCTTTTCAAAGCGGAAGTTGCTGATATTTCTCTGAAAACAATAACATTTTCGATTAAAGGGGATTCAGAAAAGATTGACAGGTTTGTTGAACTGGCATCGCCATATGGAATCAAAGAATCAATGCGTACAGGACTGGTATCAATTCTTAAAGAAAGAGATTGATCAATTACACCGGATAGTAACTGCCCAAAAACATGCAGAAATTAATTCTCTGTCGCGCCAGGGCGATGCAGAGAGTTCTTTTAATGTGCGTTTTTGAACATTTATAATAAACACAACGAATTTAAGGAGATAAAAAATGGCTAAAATGTACTATGAAAAAGATGCCGATATCAGTTTATTGAAAGGTAAAACAATAGCTGTAATTGGTTACGGTAGTCAGGGACACTCACAAGCTCAGAATTTAAGAGACAGCGGGCTTAATGTTATCGTAGCAGAAGTAAAAGGTTCAGCCAACTATAAACTTGCGGTATCACACAATTTCCAGCCGATGACTGCGAAAGAGGCTGCAGAAAAAGCTGACCTTATCCAGATACTTGCACCTGACCATATTCAGGAAAAGATCTACAACAACGACATTAAACCTTTTATGAAAAAAGGAAAAACACTTGTATTCTCTCACGGATTCAACATCCACTTCAAAAGAATTGATGCGCCGAAAGATTGCGACGTAATCATGATCGCACCGAAAGGCCCGGGACACCTTGTAAGAAGTGAATATGAAAAAGGCGGAGGAGTTCCCGCACTTATAGCGATTCACAACGATGCTTCTAAAAAAGCAAAAAAGATCGCGCTTGCATATGCAGACGGTATCGGAGCGACAAGAGCCGGTGTTATCGAGACAACTTTTAAAGAAGAAACTGAAACCGACCTCTTCGGAGAGCAGGCAGTACTTTGCGGAGGAGCTTCACATCTTGTAAAAGCAGGATTCGAAACTCTTGTTAACGCGGGATACCAGCCTGAAGTTGCATACTTTGAGTGCCTTCACGAACTCAAACTGATAGTCGACCTCTTCTATCAGGGCGGAATAAACTATATGAGATATTCTGTTTCCGACACAGCAGAATACGGAGATTATGTAAGCGGACCAAGAATCGTAACTGCTGAAACAAAGAAAACAATGGAAAAAATTCTTAAAGAGATTCAGAATGGAACATTCGCGAAAAACTGGATCAAAGAAAACGAAAATGGACGTCCTTTCTATAACAAAATTAAAAAAGAGGAGCAGAATCACCAGATAGAAAAAGTCGGTGCCAAGCTCAGAAAAATGATGAAATGGATCAACGCTAAATAGCATTCAAAACGTAGCCCCCTAAATCCCCGGAGGGGGACTTGAAAGATAATCCCATTATGTGTAGCATATACTACTTGCAGGATTACCTTCAAGTCCCGCTCCAGGATCCGGGGATAAATTTTTTGTACCCCGGAATCACTAATTGCCGCAGCTGATAACAGATGCAATTAAAAATCTTATGTTTTACCCGCCTGCGTTAACACTCTTTCTTTTTTTTAGAAAAAGCGTTTAACCTCAGATAAATAATTTAAAACCGGTTTATTCATAATAATTTGATTTTGCCCTATATAACTATTACACTGGGAGTGTTCCAGAAACTCAATATTTAAAGGGCTCCCTCATTACTTCAGTTTTTATCTATTGAATTAAACAGATTCCGGAGAAACCATTATGTTCTTTTGGATCTTTATGGGTAGCGGTTTATTTTTGGGGGCACAGCGCTACGCGCATACGCACCCCCGAAAATAATTTGCTACCATCTTTATGATTAAAAAATATTACCGGAATGATATAATGAAAAAAGATATCCTGAATTTGTTAAAACAGATGTTTTTCTCATCGTCAAAAACTGGAGTTGTGGTCTTTTCATTTGTAATCATTTTTACTCTGGTGGCTGCAGCTATAATGTCTGTTCAGATATTTAGCTACCTGAGACCTGATGATCTCCCCCGTGTCTCTTTCGAGATTGAAGAATTTGCCAGGATGAATCTTGTTGATTACGAAGAGTCGGAGGAGATATCCGTATCTGAAGATGAAATGCTGATACAGAAAATTCTTGATCAGCTGGATAAAGGTTTTAGTGCTACAGCGCGCCGGATATTTGAACGGAACGACCGTATACATATACTTAAGAAGCACCTTCCGGCACACATGCGTAGATTGCCTAAGCAGGAGCTTTATCGCGAAATTGATACTGCGGTGATTAACGCACAAAATATATTCCGTGCAAAGAGCAGCACCTCGCTTCATCGCGTATTATCGTCTATGCCGGACAAGTATAAAGATCATTACTCTAAACAGCTTCCGCTCTACCTAATGGAGGCGTTTACAGGCGGTGTGAAAGTATTCTCTATTATAACTAATAATAATCAGGAGATGAACGTTACTGCCGATATAACCAGAACAGCTGCATATCAGCATTTCAATCTACTCTACAATGCTGAACTCTACCGTATTAAACATAAAAGTGCAAAAAATGAAAGTATAGAGAATTCCATAGAACGGTTCACTTTTTATTTTTCACTTCTACTTCTTTCGATGATAGTAATTCTACTGGGTATCATGATATCAGTAGTAAGAATTGAAAGAAATATTAACAGCAGGAATATTAATTCAAGATAAAAACACTATAAATTCATTTTTTATCTTGAATTGGCCTTTATTAACTATTATAGTGTTTATAATAGTTTTAAACTCTATCTAAAGAGTAAATCAAAATGGAGGCTCAAAAGACATGAAGAGTGTAATAAAGACAGCAGCGGCGAGTTTAATAATCTTAACTGTAGTAATAAGCATTTCAGGCTGCGGAAGATCAGTTAAAAAGACCATCGACGAAGTTCCTGCGGCAGTAAGGGTTACCATCGAAAATACAATAGCCGGTGGTGAGATAAAAGAGATCGAACAGAAGCAGCATAAGGGTGAGTTCATTTACGAGGTAAAATACCTGAAAGACGGCAATAATAATGAGCTTAAAATTGCCGAAAATGGAAACATTATAAAATTAGAGGAGATTACAACTTTAGATAAATTACCCGCGGCCGTAAAAGCTACGATTAGAAAAGAAGCAAACAACGGAGAGATAACAAAGATTGAAAAAAAACAGTATGGCGACAAAATCTATTATAAAGTGAAATATGTAATAGATAATAATAAGAAAAAAATTAAAATAGCCGGAGATGGGTCACTAATAACATCGGATAAAACTGATTATTATGAAGATGATGAAACGGATTAGAAAATTAAAATGAAAGCCGGCAGGTCCTTTGACCTGCCGGTCTCTGGTGTCCCTTTTTGCCTGATCAGCAAAGACGCCGTGTATAATGAGCAAGTAAGATGAGAATAGAAAACATACCCGATTATTTACAAAAGATAGATACACAGGCATTGGAATGGATGCGCTCCATGATAAATACTGACAATGCCTTTGTTGTAACTTCAATACGATATATGGCCGACATGGAGATTATTCCAATGTTAATACTTATTGCGGGGTTATGGTCATGGGGTATTTATAAAATGAACGACGAGTACAAAAAAAAAGCTCTTCTGTTAGTTTATTGTATTTCAGTAAATTATGCCTTATACTGGTGTCTGAGTCTGTTTATATTCAGCAGAACCCGGCCGGAACTGGTTTCTGCAATTGCACCTCTCATACAGCACATACCGGATAACTCGTTCCCCTCAGGACATGCTATTTTTGCCGGAGCTTCTATCGCAGGACTTTACCTGATTGGTAATCGTTTACTTCTTTTAATTTTTTCCATTCTTTTCACAGCTATGCTAATGGCACGTATTTTTGCAGGAATACACTATCCGGGAGATATTATTGCCGGAGTGATTATAGGTGCAGGATTTGCCGGCGGACTTTCATTGTTAAGAAATAAAAAATGGTTCGAGATTTATTTAATCCAGTTTCCCATAAAAATCGCCTCTTACGCAAAACTTTAATCTCTGGACCTCAGAGAATGCCAAGCAGGAACTCTTAAGTTTACGGAAATTACTGAAGCTTATCGGCGCAATTCCTGTAGTAAATGAAGACGGATCAATTGCAGGGATTATCACGTGGAGTGATATATTATTTGCGGTTATTCACCAGACTGAACTTAAGCTATGGACATACCTTTAGTTCAGTAATTATGCTTCAATAACAACTTTATTTAAAAGCGCAATACGGTGTGAAAGTTTTCCTGAAATATCAACCATCTGCTGAGCGCTCGAATTGACCTGTTCTACAACATCGTTCAGCGAGATGACAGTAGATAGAACCTCGCTCATGGCGACATGCTGCTCATTTGTTGCTGTAGAAATTTCGAAAGAACCCTTTGTTATACCGTTCATGTTGTTCTGAATGCTTTCAGTAAGTTTATCCTGCGCCTCGCAGAGTTTCATTATTGCGGTAACAGCATTGTTTACATCATTGGCGCTGTTTTTTACAGATATAACCGTATCGGTCGATTCAACGATAATTCTTGTTTCCTCTTCGATTTTGAAAACTACATCCTGCACAATTTTCTGAATGGTCTTTGCCTGTGCCAATGAATTCCCGGCGAGTTTCCCTACCTCATCGGCGACAACCGCGAATCCCTTTCCGGATTGACCGGCTCTTGCAGCCTCAATAGCCGCATTAAGAGAGAGAAGATTTGCTTTCTCTGCAATATCATTTATCATGTCGGCAATCTTCTCAATCTCTGTAGACGATTCTTTTATCTTTACCATACCATCTGTAACTCTGCCAAGCTTTTCAGTAATCGATCCGGTCTGCTCTTTGCTTCTGCTTCCCAGTTCAGATGCGTGAGCTGCTGCCTTAGTAATCTCACCAATAGCATTTATGTAGTCTGTTAAAAATTCTTTGCTTTTTCTTACAAGATCATCCTGTTCCGCTGCGTGACGCGCAATAGAGGTGATCGCGTCGGAGACTTCTTCTATTGTAGCTGAAGTCTCGGTAAGGCTTGATGACTGTGTTTCCATCTCACGGCTTAGAGAATCGGAGGATTCCCTGACAGATATAGAAATATCTATCAATTCATCAGTGGACTCAATTACATTCTGTATAACATTTTTCATGCTAAGATTATTATTCTCAATCGCTTCTGTTGAGATTTTAAGTTTAATGTTAAGTATCATAACTCTTCTTATGATAATTATCGCGAATGAAAGAATAAAACCGGGATATGCAATGTTGCTTAAAAACGCGTAAGACATTATAATCCGATTCATCATAAGGGCGTCATGAATAAGTGTTATAGAGAATACTACGTATCCAATCATGAGAATCTTTGCTTCAGGCTTTTTTTCTATAATCCCTTTTATAAGAAGATAGCCCCATAGTAACTGAACGATGAAACCTATGGGCCCCATCGCATCAAATCTCCATCCGGTTATCGGACTCTGGACAGTTGCAGTAAGGGACATTAAAATTACGGTGATAGTTGAAATACCGACTATGATCCTCGCCCATACAATTTTATATCTGAAAATATCCTCAATTGCAATATAAATCCAAGAAATGAGGATGCTGACAAGAATGTAAAACATATTATCCTGCATACGCCATGATATCTGACCGTAATCGGGGATCCAGAAGTGCATAGTGAGAATAAACCATAAGATGGAAATCATACCGAAATGAAAGTTGATTCTATTTTTCTCACTTTTAGCGCTGAGTACAAATACAAAGAGCATCCCTATACCAATAAGAAGGGTCATAACTCCAAGAGCCATGACAAGGTATTCAGCCATAAACTGCATCCGGAAGCAATAGCTTCGTACGGTGAAACTATTGCCGATAAAAGGTTCACCGTTAAAATTAAGCTGCTGATCTGTAAACTGGCGTATAACAATAACATTCTTTTCACCATACCGGATAAGCTGTGACGGAAGATAGTGCGAAACGGCAACATTCCAGTCGGAATGAAAATCGGGATAATCACGGCCGGAAGATCCGATTTTTATTCCGTTCAGATAAGTCTCCTCTGTGTCCCATACTTTCCCCAGATAAATGGATAAGTCCATGTTTCTATATTTTTCAGGAATTAAAATTTCTTTACGTATAAGTGCTAATTGTTTTTTTCTTTCCATGGTAAGTGCGGCTGGAAGAGAGGGAACATCCTGCCATTCACTTTGATCTATTTCGGATGATGTACATTTTTCTTCATAAATTGAACGATCGAAAGAATTGATGGAAAAATCAATGTTAGAAACGTTTATATGATGAATCTGCCAGTTTTTTGATATATCAATTTCTACAGGTTTGGAGCATGAAGTTAAAGCTGCGGCAATTATGATTAAGCATTTAATACTGTTACGAAACATATAATCTCCATAAATGAGCCGTTAAAATTAAAAATGATTCATTTATTCATTTAAAGACCAGTATTTATTCCTTAACTTTTATAAAGAAAAAAACTCTATTATCCCCGCCGCCGAATGCGGCGGTGGTGTATAATTCTCATTTTTTACACTAAAAATTAAATTTAAGAATAATTACTAATCAAAAACAATCATTCTAATTATTGTCTGAACGTTCATTTAATATATTCAAAAAACAATAAGATAGCAATTACTCTTCAGATCTGACATGTCAAGGAACTTCTCACTACATTAAATTTAATACACCGGTAGCGGTTAATTTTGGGGGACACAGCGATTCGAGCTGCGCCCGTAATCCCCCACTCCCGGAGTATACGGAGCATACGCACTCCCGAAAATAATTTGCTACCAATGCACCTATATTTCAAGGGGAGAACTGAACACCTGGGAATGAGTTTGGTGATTATTCTATTTGAAAGTGTCTCAGATGTGTCACTACAAAACTTTTACATATGTCTCCGGCATTCAAACAGATTGAAGACTTAGCAGCATAATGATCCGGCAACTTCCCTGACAATATATATTAAATACGTCTGATTTAATTTTTTATTTAATTTTTCAAAAAATAAATAAAAAAACCAGATTTAAGTTGACTAATAAAACCATATCGATTTATATGGTTTTATTAAC
>PGXT01000027.1:70764-89606 GCA_002839285.1 Spirochaetae bacterium HGW-Spirochaetae-5
CTCTTATCGCCGATGGTACTGCATGGGTAGCTGTGTGGGAGAGTAGGACGCTGCCGGGTTAAAATATAAAAAAAAGAGATCGATAAGATCTCTTTTTTTATTAATTTTTTTTAAACCATAACAGCAAACGATTTAATTAGTAAAAACCATTACCTCTGCTAAAAATTAAATGTCCCGGCAGCCTGATTTACATAATACCTGTTCAATATAACGGAAAGAATGTTTCGAAAAATTTTGACTTATGATATTTTTTTAAATACACTAATAGAAACAGCAAGTTATTCATTATCTGATATCTGAATAACGAATTTTCCGAATATGTTCAATAATAAGGAGTTTATAATGTTAAAATATTTGAGTCTCATTTTCGTTGTATTTTTTGCGGTTTCATGCGGCAGAGCTACTCTTAGCGTTGATCCTTATCATCATAATGGTTACTCAAATCAAAACCAGAAGAAGGATTGTAAAGACGACTGTAAAGGATTGAAGGGGAAAGCAAGAAGTGACTGCAATAAGAGATGTAATTAGAATGTATCACACTTATGTGAGCTTGCAGATTTCTCCCCCGCCCTTTGGACTGAGTTGAGAATTTTTAATTTTTTTCAGTAATTATTCCTAAATATAATTTTTAGAGTAAAAAACAAAAAAAATTATATCCCCACCGCCTTCGGCGGCGGGGATAATAGAGCTTTTTTTACTTTAGAAAAGTTAAGGAATTAATACTGGAATTTTTTCTAAAAAATTTAAAAATAAATGAATTGAGTTGACATTAAAAACCATATCGATTTATATGGTTTTATTAACGGAAAAGAAATTTTTCCTGGTGGTTATAGAAAGAGGGCCACACCTGTTCCCATTCCGAACACAGAAGATTAATAAATATACGCCCAAAACACTGACATCCCGCAAATAGTTACGGAAAGTTAACATCAAATTTCATCGATAACGGACTCAGGATTACACTCACATTAAGAATATCAACATTTGCAGTAGCCGCAGAACTTATAGCTTCATCACCATACTTAACAGCCGCATAACTTCCTGATGTAAAAAGATCATCAGCGGCACCATTGTCGCCAAGCGGCACCCACAAGTCACCTGTACTATCTGCTTCAATTATATTTACCCCATGAACTCTTGATAAACCGGCATTAACCATATTTGTCGAACTATAATTATCAATTACATTCCCGTGGATATGCGAAATTAGAAGACCAGTACCCGGTACATACCATCCGGTTGAAGAAGATTGCACTTTACCCTCGATAAGAAGATACTGATCAGTACCGGAATCAAGAAATACTTTAAATACTGTACCAGGGGACGCTTCAATATCATCAATTGATATATTAATCGAATCTGTAGAAATTGTTGTAATTGTCACCCAATCTGTTCCGCCTAATTTAAACCGTTCCCATGACAGAAGAGGAGCGGGAGTTGTTCCATCACTCGATCCCCCTGGTCCCATCCATGCCCCTGCAGACATAAGACTCCATATACCTACACCATCTGTAGCATTGTCAGTATCATACAAATCCGGCAGCCCTAGCACATGTCCAAACTCATGGGCGAATACACCCATTGACGAATCACCGGGATTATTTGTATACTCAGGCTGAATGGTGTACACCTGAAAAGAGACACCATCACCCGTTGAGACCGGTGATGCAAGACTCCACTGGTGAGACCATATGAGCGACTCTATAGAATTCTTAACCTCCTCCCCCGGCCCCTGATGAATTATTATTGCGGCATCAACGAATCCATCATTATCGTTATCATATGCTTTAAAATCCACTGAGTTATATTTACTGACAAGAAGACGTAGAGCTTCGCTTACCAGCTCCCTGGGGCGAAGATCATTTCCGGACAAATCATTCTCTCCGTAATAATCCCATGATTTAGAAACTGTGACAGGCCCGTAAACATCAAATGTAAGATTGAGATTATTCCGGGACATATCCTGATAGTATTTTCTTACTGATAATGTACTTCCGTTTAGAATCCGGGAATAAACCGATGCATCAGTGGGGAAACCATCGGGCTGATCCTCCTTTGGCGGGACACCGCATGAAATCATAAATGCAAATACAGCAAGATAAACTGGAATCAGCGGTTTGAGATAAACTATATTCAACTTCGACATATTTTTAAAAATAAAAAGTAGTGAAATAATAATCAGAACCAGTAAACTCTGCAAAGGTAGATTGTCATGATTAAAAAATCTTTTATAAAAAATCATCTCCGAAGATGCTTCATATGGAACTGCAAAATTAACAAGCAGAACGGGAACACGCAGAGTTCCCGCAGCCGGAAAAGATTTCAACGGCAAATCCATGTTTGTCATGTTATTGAGAGAATCTACTTTATTCATGAGAGATTTAAGCTGCCCCTTTTTCTGATATTCAACCACTACATCGGGATGAGGCGGCATTGAATACAAAGACGCGGAGAGCAACAAAAACAGCAATAGAAACATAAATTCTGCTATCTTCATGTTCAGCCTCCCCCGGGTATAAAATTCAGTACTTCAATTCTATAAGTTGTATCTTTCTGAACCGTTTTTTTATATTCAGGATTTCTTATTCTGGACAGCGAGTTTATAAATCCGTTTTTACCATAAGTGACTTCGATTATAAAAGGACCATTTTTATCCGCCGCTGAACTTCTCCCGGCAGTTTTGTATAAATTTTCCATTGTAAAACTTCCGGCTGTTTCAGTGCAATTTTCTGCAGGTTTTCCATTGAACATGCAATTTATAATTTTTCCGTTTTTAACTCTAAGCTCCCAGAGACCTGAAATAGGGCTGAATGAGCTGTAATTCACTTTTATATAGTACTCTTTTATACGGGATTTGTCCCACTTGACCATGGACCCGGCAAAACTGTCTTTTTTTTCACTGCCATTAATGCTCGATGAAAAGATAAGAGCTATTATTGTAAATACAGATATATTTTTATACTTCATTTTTAAACATCCCATTCTTCAATCTTTATAATATAATACATTTTAGTAATAACTCCCAAACATATATTTAAACAGATAGTAAATATTTTTCCTTCGCTGTGCCAGAAAAAAGGTGAATCACCGTGCCGACACTCCAGGCCAAACTCCCATCTCTTTCTTTCCAAAGAGAGGAGCCGGGGGTGAGCCCGGAAAGTTTGCGACTTTATATATCAATTTTTAACCAATAGCCACACGGTCAAAGCTTTGGTATATTAGACAACAAAAATCCAATTTTGATAAAAAAAAGTGATTCAATCATGCTTGACAATATTTTTCACTAAAAGACCAATCGTTTTCAGGTAAAAAATGTGATTGAACTTGGAAAAATAAAACTCCCCTCACCGCTTGTCCTTGCTCCAATAGCGGGATATACAGACGGATCTTTCCGGAAGATCTGCGTTAAACACGGCTGCGGATTGACCATGACCGAGCTTATAAGCGCCGAAGGGATAGTCAGGACAAATAAAAAGACTCTGGATCTGCTTGCATTTTCAGATGGGGAGCGTCCCCTTGCGATACAGATTTTCGGCCGTAAACCGGAAGTTATGGGGAGAGCCGCAGCTATTGTCGAATCGTTAAAACCGGATATAATTGATATAAATATGGGGTGCCCGGCAAAGAAAGTATGCGGCTCGGGAAATGGCGCCGCACTGCTGAAGGATCCCGATCTGATTTTCCGCATTACAGAGAGTGTTGTCAAAAGCACATCGATTCCGGTTACGGCAAAAATACGGATAGGATGGGATGACAACTCTCTCAACTATCTGGAAGTTGTGCAGGCTCTCGAGGCGGCGGGTGTTACATTTATAACAGTACACGGGAGAACCAGAGCTCAGCAGTACACCGGGCTTGCCGACTGGGATGTTATAAAAGAGATATGTGCTGTCTCAAAAGTACCGGTTATCGGAAACGGCGATATAGACTCATACGAAAAAGCATATGAGATGATGGAGTTTTCCGGATGCAAAGCTGTTATGATCGGACGGGGTACTTTCGGTAATCCATGGATTTTCAGCGGTAAAACTCCCACTGTGCCTGAAATTATCGAACAGGTGAAAGAGCACTTCGACTTTATGGTTGAGGAACATGGCGCAAGAGCAATACATATGATGAGAAAACACATTGTTAAATATATTCACGGCATAAAAGATGCGGCTAAAGCCAGAGGCGCAATAGTAATTGCAACAGGCAGAGATGAAATCTTCCGGATACTTGATGAAGTGGAAAAATCGGCATGATAACAGGAACAGGCATTGACATTGTCAATATTAACCGTATCAGAAAAAGTCTCGCTGATTATGGAGAGAAATTCACCGGTAAAATTCTATCCGATGAGGAGATTAAACAGATTCCTGCCGCCAGAAAAGAAGAGTATATAGCAGGGAGATTTGCCGCCAAGGAGGCCCTTGTAAAAGCTGCAGGCTCGTCTCTGGATTTCAGATCTGTTACAATTCTTAATAATGAAAACGGAAAGCCGTTTATTGCCGGTATTCCGGAAAGCTTAAAAGAAAAAAAAATACATCTGTCAATAAGCCACGATACTGACTACGCTGCCGCTTTTGTTATAATTGAGGAGTAAAAAAGTTATCAGAAATAGTATTTCTTCTGCTCTCTCACTGTGGTTACGGGGAAACGCCCGTAATGATGTCCCGGCCATATGACCGTATCATCGGGAAGAGTTAAAATACGTCCCTTAATCGATTTCATAATCGTTTCACCGCACCCTCCGGAGAAATCGGTTCGTCCGATCCCTTCGGTAAAAAGCGTATCACCGGTAAAAAGATTTCCATCACAATAAAGCGAGATACTCCCCGGAGAATGTCCCGGAGTATGAATAACTCTTATTTCAGAAGTACCAAGGGTTATTATATCCCCGTCTTTAAGAAGTTTTACTTCATGCTTAATAAAGCTCCCCCCTCTTATGAATGAGAGAATACGGTTAAAACTTTTTGTGAGAAAATAATAATCCTCCTCATGAATAAGGAGTCTTGCCCCTGTTTTTTTTAAAAAATATCTGTTGCCGCCTATATGATCAAAATGTCCATGGGTATTAACAATTTTGGTCACATTAAACCCGTATCTATCTATTATGGCCCCTATTTTTCCAAAATCGGACGAGGGATCGATTAAAAGAGCCTCTTTGCTAACATCATCACCAAGCAGATAGCAGCAGACCGACATATGTCCAACTATAATTTGCTCAACAACCATCACTCCTCACCTGCAGTATTCTTCTCCCGCATATATAACTATAATATAAATTATTTCAAACTTTGATAATTGCCACAAAAAAATATAAATAAAACAGTATTTATTCCTTAACTGTTCTAAAATAAAGATGGTCTATCATCACGGCCCCTGAAGGCGGAGGAGATATACTTTTTTTACACTATAAAATATGTTTAAAAATGATTACTGTAAGTAAAATGGTTTTTTTGACACTATAGCCGGAAGTTATATCTCCCCCTTTTTAAAAAAAACATTGAAATTATAAGTGCTACAATAATTCTGTCCATATTATCTCCAGGAGGATGACAATGAAATCGAGCACAATACCGGAAGTAATTGAAGATATAAGAAACGGGAAAATGATTATCCTCGTAGATAACGAAGATAGAGAAAACGAAGGGGACCTTGTAATTGCCGCAGAGCATTGCACTCCTGAAATTATAAATTTCATGGCAAAGCACGGAAGAGGTCTTATCTGCGCGCCGATGACTCAGAACAGAGCCGCCAAGCTGGGCCTGGAGCTTATGGTGCAGGATAATACAGATAAATACGGTACCGCATTTACAGTATCAGTTGACGCTCAGGAAGGTACTACTACAGGTATTTCGGCACAGGATAGGTCTAATACCATACATGTTTTAATTGACGAAAAAACAACCCCTGAGGACCTGAGACGTCCGGGTCACATATTCCCTCTTGCCGCAAAAAAGGGGGGGGTTTTAGTAAGAGCGGGACACACTGAAGGTGCCGTTGACCTTCCGAGAATGGCAGGGCTTAAACCTGCCGGTGTTATCTGTGAAATACTTAACGATGACGGAACAATGGCCAGACGCCCCGATCTTGATAAGTTTGCCGAAATTCACGGATTAAAAATAGCTACAATTTCTGACCTGATTAAGTACAGACAGCATAAGGAACGCCTTGTAAAACGTGTATCATCCGCCGAGATGCCTACCGATTTCGGGAACTTCAGAGTAGTGGCTTTTGACACCGAAGTGGGCGACGAAACACATGTTGCTCTGATTAAAGGTGATATTGAAGGTGACAAAGTTGTCCCGGTACGTGTACACTCGGAGTGTCTAACAGGTGACGTTTTCGGATCGAGAAGATGCGACTGCGGTTCACAGCTCCACAGCGCCATGCAGTATATAGAGAACCACGGTTTTGGAGTTATACTCTACCTCAGACAGGAGGGGCGCGGAATCGGCCTTGGAAACAAAATTAAAGCTTACCATCTTCAGGATTCCGGAATGGATACAGTTGAAGCAAACATTAAGCTGGGCTTCCCCTCGGATCTCCGCAATTACGGTATCGGCGCGCAGATTCTTGTTGATCTTGGACTCAGAAAAATTAAACTCATAACAAATAACCCTAAAAAGATAATCGGTATCGAAGGATACGGACTTGAAGTAGAGGGGCGAATTCCTCTTGAAATGGCTCCGAAGGATGAAAACAGATTTTATCTTGAAACAAAGCGCGATAGAATGGGGCATCTTATTTTAGGGAATGACGACGCAAAGATTAAACCCGAATAGCAATGGTGTGAGACAAATAAAGTGACTGAAAATACATTACCAACAATCCTTGTAGTTGATGACGAAGAAGTAATACGGATTACCATACAGAAAAAGCTCTCGAGAGCGGGCTTTAATGTAATTTCATTTGAAAAGGGTGAAGATCTTTTATATTATCTGAAGAATGCAGATCATAATGCCGACCTGATAATTACAGATATTAAACTCAGGAAGATGGACGGTATTGAACTTCTGCGGAGAATCAACAGCATGGATGAACCTATTCCGGTACTGATCATAAGCGGACACGGTAATGTTGAAGACGCAATCAGAGCCCTAAGATATGGAGCAAGTGATTATATACGGAAACCTTTTGATATCAACGACCTTACTTCATCGGTCCGTTCTATACTTAAAAGAAAATTTCAGAAGAAACTCTCCGAAAACCTGGCAATATACAAGCAGTATGAAAAGTGCGTACTGGAAGTTCCCACTGACGGGGATCTGATTAACACCATCTCTTTCAATTTCACAAAAAACCTTGTACCGGCGGGTCTCTTCAATTATACAACTTCGGAGAATATATCTCTCTCCCTGCAGGAATCAATTTCAAACGCAATGTATCACGGAAATTTTGAAATTGATTCTTCACTAAGGGACAGCGGCGGGATGAAGGAGTTCAACAGTGAGATTGAAAGGAGAAAACTCCTTCCACCGTACAAAGACAGAACTGTTAAATTAACCTATGAGCTGACACCCGACTATGTTTTTTATGAGATAGAGGACCAGGGACCCGGTTTTAACTACATGACACTCCCGGACCCCAGGGATCCTGAAAACTTTTTCAAAAACAGCGGAAGGGGTCTGCTGATTATAAGAATACATATGGATGAGGTCACATGGCATGACCGTGGAAATATTATCCGCATGAAAAAATACAAGGTAAATAGAAACTAAAAAAGAGGTATTTATGGAAGCAGTGAAATGGAACGGAGATTCAGTTACCATACTTGATCAGAGACTTTTACCTTCGAAAGAGGAGTACAATACATATACAGACTATTTTGAAGTTGCCGAAGCAATAATCACAATGGAGACACGGGGAGCTCCCGCCATCGGTATTACTGCAGGAATGGGTATTGCACTTGGGGCAAAAAAAATGAAAGTTTCAAATTTCTCCGCTTTTAAGGATGAGATGAACAAAATTTTCGAGTGCTTTTCAAATACAAGACCCACAGCGGTTAATCTATTCTGGACAATCAACAGAATGAAAAAAATTCTTTCAGAGATGAATAATATAGAAGAAGCCGTAAAAAGATTTGAAGATGAGGCAGTACTTATTCTGAAAGAGGATATTGAAGCGAACAAACAGATGGGTAAAAACGGTTCAAAATTTATCCAGGACGGCGACATTATCATGACTCACTGCAACGCCGGTGCGCTTGCTACGGGGGGTTATGGAACTGCACTGGGCGTGATTCGTGCTGCAGTTGAAGAAGGCAAGAAAATAGAAGTATTCGCATGTGAGACAAGACCCTATCTTCAGGGAGCAAGACTTACAACATGGGAACTATTAAAAGACAACATTCCCGTAACACTGATCACTGACAATATGTCGGGATTCTTCATGAAAAACGGAACAATTAAAAAAATAATTGTCGGTGCCGACAGAATCGCCAAGAATGGGGATACAGCAAATAAAATAGGAACATACACACATTCTGTTCTTGCGAAGGAGCATAATATCCCATTCTACGTTGCAGCACCGGTTTCAACACTCGATCCGCAGACCGAGTCGGGAGACAAGATTGTAATTGAATACAGAAGTATAGATGAAGTTGCATATATTAAAAATGTACAGATAGCGCCTGAAGGTGTTAAAATACTAAACCCGTCATTTGATGTAACACCAGCCGAGAATATCAGCGCAATCATCACAGAGAAAGGCGTAATTGAAAAACCGGCCGGTAAGGGGATAATGGAGCTGTTTAACTAGCAATCCCCCCTCTGCCTCTATGCGGCATCTCCCCGCCCCTATCCGCCCGTTGCGCAGCCCATTGCTTTTTGCCTTCCCCTTTTCACCAAGGGGAAGGTGGCACGAAGTGACGGATGGGGGAAAATTACTTAAACCCCGTAAACATTCCTGTAATAAAAAAGAATTATTGTATTACCGAATAAAAGTGTAATAATAATCCCCGCTGCAATGAACGGGGCGAAGGGGATTCTTATGCGGAAACTCCACCCTTTAAAACCGGCCCAGACTATTCCGAAAACTGCTCCGGAAATAAGGGAAACCTCAAGGAGAACTATACTCATCTCAAGTCCCAGGAGAAAACCGGCGGCGGCATATAACTTCAGATCACCCCCTCCGAATGCTCCGGGGAAAATAAACATTATTACCAGAAAAAAAACCGTCAGGAATAGAAAACCGTAAAGGCTGTCGAGATAGCTATTCCGCATGATCACGGGATAAATTGATAGAATTAAAAACAGAATCGTAAGACTGACCGGGATAAACATGGTTTTTATGTCAACCACAGCAATTGTAACAGATACAGATGATATCAGGTAGATGAATAATGAAATCAGGTCGGTTCCGTGAAAGTATGCAACCGCCAGTGCAAGGAGACCGTAGAGTATCTCCATAAGCGGGTATACATAAGAAATTCTTCTCCCGCATGAGGAACAGTTTCCTCGCGATAAAACAAATCCGATGATGGGGATCAGAGAGATTGCAGAAATAGTACTGCCGCACTCCGGACATACCGAACGGGAGAACAGTGCTTTAACCGGGTTACCCTTCATACTTCCGTCTGAGTATCTTAACGCAAGAGTATAAAAAAAACTTCCCGTAAATGTACCGGCTATAAAATATAAAATGTAGTTCTGCAAAATAATTATTCCTGAGAGAGATTATCAGATTTCAGTATTTATTCATTGACTATTATAAAGTAAAAAACTCTATTACCCCCGCCGCCGAAGGCGGCGGGGGTATATAATTACTAATCAAATTTTAAAATCTATACTGTAGTTAATACCCGCTGTGATTTCAAAGGCATTCATACCCATCATAACTTCGCTGTTTTCATCTTCGCTTTGAACTTTTTTTGTATTACCGTAATACTTTGTAAACTCCACGGCAAATGAATAATTCCGGTCAAGAAGAGTCTCTGCACCGAACTTTAAATGAGTTCCGGTAATGTACGTGGAAAACGTATGGGAACTTTCAGGATATGAAGGAAGATTAACACCGGCCGGATTAGACTGTTTTACCACCATAAAGATCTGACTGATATTTATTCCGCCGGCAAAATAGAGCCTGTTCCGTTCTGAATAAGGGATTACCAGACCAAAAGTTATGGGGAATGTAAATCTGGAATAGTTCAGCTTCACATTATTCACTGCACCGCCCGACTTAACAGAGCCTGAGGAGTAATAAAAACTGTTGGTTGAATATTCCAATCCGGTTTTAACAAGAAGAGTATCATTTATGTACGCAAGGTTTACAGAAAAAACAGGCGCGTATGAAGCGTCAAGCTCTGTTACACCTGCCCCGGGAATCGACCTCATTTCACTGTTTATATTACCTGTGATATATTCGACATCACCGGCATCATTTGCAGCACCGGCCATCAGTCCGAGATTAAAAATCCCGGCTGCATGGAGATCTGCACAGAGAAGAAGTATCATAAATGTTATTGTAATATATTTCACAGAATTTTCCGGTTAACCTTATATGTTAAAATGGAGCGCCGCTGACGCCGTAATATGAATTCCTGAAAAATCGACTCTCGCGTAATCTGTTCCGTCTTTAACACTGGGACTTCTTCCATTAAGATACTTTACATCACAGCCTAATGAAAACCGTTCATTCACCATGTATTCACATCCGAACTCGGCCACAAGTGGTAGCGCATAGGCTGTGAAGCTTGCGCTGTGATCAAGAGTTGCCGATTTGAAACTGCTGCTGTATGTACCATAGGCAAAAGCCGCTCCGATACCAAGATATATCCGCGACTCACCCCAGAAAAAAAGGGCAACACCGATTGTTAACGGCACATCGAATGACCACTGACTGTATTCAACTTTAACAACTTCTGTACCGGCAGGATTAAGGGTTTTACCTGTCCCGCCTGATAAAACATAGACATACTCAATTCCCGCCCTGTAATAAACAGAATTGCTGATGATACGGAGATCGGCACCGGCTACTACACCCAGTGGATCCTCCACGGAAGAGACTGCCGATGCGCCGTCGGATCTGTTAATATCGTTGATGCCGTCATAAACATCGAGATTATCCGCCTGCCATCCGGAACTCATGGAGCCGCCCACATCGGGAGAGTAGCCTCCCCTGACTGAAATAGAGATCTCAGCAGCAGCCGAAGTGATATATTACTCCGAAACGGAATCGATTTCCGGAGTAATCAATTGAGTAATCATCATAAGTACCCGCACCGGTCGAGGCAACGGGTGAACTTCTTGCAGCCATATACTCCCACTCAAAAAGAAGCGAAGCATCACTGTAAATTTCAGATTCTATTCCGGCAAGGAATCCATACCCGAAAAGCTGTTCACTTATATCGACGTTCCCGGCGGAGGTTTTAATATGGCCGGTACCGAAAACATATGAACCTCCACCTCCGATGTAAAAGTTCCCGAAATCACGGATCGGCAGATTGATACCGCCATATACCGGAACTTCAATAAGAGTAATCTCAGTTTCAAGTACATCCCCTGCGGTACCGTTTACAATTACACCCTTATCAAATGGATAAGAATACTCGACTCCCGTCCTGAGGAATACTCTGCTCATATCGAGTTTAATTACAGCTCCCGCAGAGATGTTATGCTGAACCTGAGCCTGGACAGAATTCTTTTCCGAGAGCATCCCCACATCGTACTGATATCCCATGGTTAACCCGGCAGAAAATCTGTCTTCAGCAGATAAATTATTCACAATAAAGAAGATCATAATGATGAGTATAATGACAAAAATTCTTTTCATTCAATTTCCGGTATTATAATTTGCAATTTCATACATGATTCCATAGTTTTTATTAAGATACAATCATTTTTTTATCGGTAATTATTCCTGAATATGGTAGCGGTTTATTTTTGGAGGCACAGCGCTTCGCGCTCGGAGCATACGCACCCCTAAAAATAATTTGCTACACTAAATATAACTTTTAGTATAAAAAACAAACTATATATCCCCGCCGCCTTCGGCGGCGGGGATATATAGCTTTTTTTCTTTATAAAAGTAAGAAATAAATACTGTTTTTTTACATAATTATATTCAAAAAATTGACAAAAAGATGACTCTATTTTCTCTTAACAGCAGAGGGCGGTTTCAAAAACTCAGTTTTTGAAACCGCTGCTATTTTTTAGCGATGCGTATGCTCCGCATACGCGGGGAGATGGGGATTACGGGGGCAGCGCCCCCGTAATCCCCATCTCCCCCACAGCGCGAAGCGCTGTGCCTTAAAATTATTTAACTGCCGGAAAGAGTTATGAAAAAAGAGATATTATTAACCATTGCATTGTCTTCCGGAATATTCAGCTGCTCAGGTATGCAGATAACTGAACAAAATGTAATTAAAGAACTGCAGCAGACTGCAGAATCTATAAAAAAAGATAAAGAGAGTATTTATAAACTGGATAGTAAAACAGTAGGAAAAAAAGGATATTTTTATCTGATGAACAGTAATGGCCGGATATTACATCACCCTAAAAAAGGACTGATAAATTCCGATTTCAGCAGATTCACTTTTATTCAAAAAATACTGGAAAAGAGAAACGGCTGCATATCTTTTAATGCTGACGGAACAAAACGATACCTCTTTTTCAATGAAGCAGGGAGAGACGAAATTCTCTGCCTCTCTATTGATATGAACGAGTTTAACGAACCGGTTTATGGATGCGATTCAAATGCAGAGGGAAAAAAATGAAAGATTTTAAATCAGTTGTATTCTCCGGCGGCGGGAGCAGATGCATGTGGCAGGTCGGTTTCTGGCAGTCGGTATCTCCGGAGTTGAAACTAAAACCTGAGATTGTAGCAGGTGTAAGCGCAGGAGCCGCAATGGCCGGAATGATAATGGCCGGAACTGCGGAAACAGGTCTTACCCTGATAAAAGAGGCAACAGCTGCAAATAAAAAGAATTTTTACATAAGCAACTTTTTGAAAAAGGAACCGGTATTTCCGCACTACGAAATTTATAGAAATACAGTACTGAAAACCATGGATGCCGGTGCACTAAAGCGGTTTAAAAAAGGTCCCGAAATAAGGGTGCTATTCGCAAATCCTCCGGCATACCTGGGTGCGCTGTCAGGCACATTTGTGGGATTGATGTCCTATGTAATTGAAAAACACACAATGCACCCTGTTCACCCTAAAATGGCATCGAAGCTCGGATATAAACCGACGGTAGTAAAACTTAATGAATGCAGCTCGGCAGAGGATATTGCAGATGTGATAATGTGCTCATCGTGCACTCCTCCATTTCTACCTATCATGAGATACAACGGAAAGATTTCACTGGACGGCGGGATAATAGACAATGTCCCCGTTTCGGCAATCGGTGAAGATGAGAAGAAAGGAAAAATGCTTGTGCTCATGTCAAGAATCCATAGGGCGGACAGAATTCCTCAAACATCTAACCGGCTATATCTGCAGCCGTCATCCACACCGGAAATATCCAAGTGGGATTACACAAATCCCGCGGGACTTCAGGCTGCCTATGACCTCGGCAGAAAAGACGGTGATAATTTTGTTAAACAGTACAGAAGGGGGGATTTTAAAAAGTAATCCGATTTATGAGTATACAGATCATCCTGCACATCCGGACTGACTTGTAGTGCTGTGACCGAATGATTTTAAATCAATAATTTATCAGCTATAAACTTGAAATCTCCCCGTTTCGCTTCGCTCAACATCCCCCTTTGATAAAGGGGGTTATGAAATTCCTGGAGTTTAAACCCTCTTTATTAAAGAGGGTGGCCGATAGGCCGGGAGATTTTTCGGTATTATATAGAGAAATATTTAATGAAAATCTATCCGGTCAAAGCACTAGCCATATTTTAACAGCCTTTTGGCTGTAATATAGATGGTAAAGAATAGTACTTTACCAAAGAAAAACAAAATCTACTTCCCACAGATATAAATCGTTGCCACTCCGAATGTTTTCTTTTTATAATCGACGGATTTGAACCCTGCTAACTTTATTCTTTCTATAAGTGTGTCTCTGTCGAGGAATGTCGATATACTCCCTGCAAGATATCCGTACGCCTCGCGCTTGCCGGAGAGTATTCCGCCGATAAATGGAAGTATCTTTGTAAGGTAGAGATTGTAGAAAAACCGGACAAAACCATTGTCAGGCCTTGTAAGCTCAAGTATAAGAAGTTTACCCCCGGGCTTCAGCACACGGAGAGACTCCCCCAGGAAAACATCCACATCGGGGATGTTTCTGATTCCAAAAGCAATTGTGAGATAATCGAAGCTCTCACCTTTAAAGGGGAGTTTACCCGCATCGGCAGAGACATTCTCTCCGGAGAGCCATCCCTTTGCAACCCCCTTCTTCAGCATGTTAAAAGAGAAATCGAGAGAGAAGAGCTCCCCTCCCCCTTTAACGAGCTGTCTTGTAAGGTCGCCGGTTCCGCAGCACAGATCGAGTATTCTTTTACTACCCGGTCCGGCTGTCATGCGCACAAGATCTTTCCGCCAGAAGTTATCTATCCCTCCTATAGCGCTTCTTCTCCGACGGATCGGAGTTGTTAATTTCGTAGCTGGAGTAGTTTGTCATTTTATTTTCCGTTATACAGGGATGAAAGAGATGTTCCGGGAGAAGGGGTTTTATTTCAAGGAATTAATTTAATGGATTGAGACTATTCAGTATCAGCACCGATTGCTTCCAGATCGGCAATATCTTTTTTTCTTCCGGCAGCTTTCTTGTTTGCTATATAATCAGAACGACCTATAAAAAAAACCGGAACATCACCATAAAAATCCGGAACTTTATTTATAAAAGCATCATCCCAATTAACTCCCGAAATAGATGTTAAAATATCAATTCGCACGGGGGGAGTACCAAGCTGCACTACTCTGTCAGGCATACAAAAATCTTCAACAGAAAGATTAAGAGAACCGAATCCAAAATCAGCAAGAGCTGATATTATTTTTTCTGCATTATCCTTTTCAGGTCTCACATATAAATCAATATCACCGGTATATCTTGGTGCACCATAATGTGCGAGGGCATATGAACCAACTATGATATATTCAACTTTGTGACTGTTGAATAACTCTAACAGTTCTTTGAAGTCTTGCTGAATTTCCATTATATTGTCTCCGCAGAATTTCAACGGCAGAAATACGCTCTTCCGGTGAGCGTGACAGCCAGTATTGCAGATCAGATTTAATTTGATTTGCATCGTTGATGTTGTGAATTTTTACGGTTTTTTCAATCATGATTAATTGTAAGTGGATATTGCATTGTTGTCAACTTTAAAATATGCAGTCTAATGTTTCGGGTTTTTTTAACTTTTTCTTCGATAAACAGCTGTAACATCTCTCTGTAATCTTCGTTCAGCATTCTCCCCCCTGAAGGCCCAGGCATCCTTAGTCAGCTCTTCAACCACACTTATAAGATATGAGGGTTCACCTGTTATAAACCCGTCATCATTAAATTCTCCGATTTGACCTTTATGTAAAATTTTAATTTTTGTTCTATCGAGTTTATTCATAATCTATGCCAGTTGAATAATTCTAACAGATCTTTGAAGTCGTGCTGAATTCCCATTATATTGTCTCCGCAGAATTTAAGGCGGCAGAAATACACTCTTCCGGTGAGCGTGACAGCCAGTATTGCAGATCGGATTTTATTTGAGCGGCATCGTTGATGTAGGTTATTTTTACTGTTTTTTCGATCATGGTTAATTATTACATATCTAAATGAAGTTTGTCAACTCAATAACAGAGGTATTGTAACAGAGTTTAAGTCTGGTAAACTCAATTTTTTTCGTCAAATTATCAGCTAAAAAAGAGTGCTCTTTAAAAGGAAATTTCAGCATAAATTCAAATTTTCTTTTGACAATTAAGCAAATATTAACGATATTTGTAATATGAAAAGGTTATTTTTAATATTAGCTGTTTTATCACTTTTTATAGTTGGATGTTCCGAGGCGGAGACGGTGTTTCCGGGGGATGAGACTTTTTATAATCCGCTTCCGGCGGAGGGGACTGAAATAACCACTTTAACTGCAACTGTAAGTAATGATTTAACCGCAACAAATCCGGTAATTAGAATAACATTCAATACACCGGTGGACGATTTTACTATTTTATACGACACAACAATTCAGGTTGAATCTCCCATCGGGAATGTTCTGACCGAGGGAGCTATAGCGGGACAATACAATGCATTCCCGGATACACCATTAACTTCTGAGACAAGCATTATAATAATAGATCTTAATAACATTCCACATACATCCGGTACTGTCATAAGAGTAACTTTAACTTCCGGTCTTATTGCGTATACAAATCCTTCCGTAACGTTATCTAATCCCGGAAATTTTGACAGAACTATACCATAAGTACTAAATTTCAACAAACCCGGAAATTATCTATTTTTTAAAAATCTATTAATTAAAACCTACCTGGCCATAACAACCTTATTAAACTTATCTATAATCACCTTCCCGTCAGAATGCCTTTTTGCCTTTATATGTAAATAATAGAGACCTACCCCGAGTTTTCTTCCCGATTTATTTGTACCGCGCCATCCATTTTCACGAATATTTATACCGCTTTTACGTGGAGCATTATCCAGCAGTATTGCCACAATTCTCCCCTTTATATCATAAGCAGTAATTGTTACATTAGCATCATCCGTTAGATAGTATGCCGGATAGGCGACAGGATTATTATCTGTTATAACATTGTTCAGTACCCGTGTAGGCCATGGTATAACTACTAAAGGATTTACTATCGTAAAAGTCCAGGGAAACGTGTTGGGATCACTGTCTATTTCGGAATCATGATCATAATATACAGAAACCCCATCCTGCACTGCTTCCAGTATAAACTTGCAATTCCGAGTAGGAGTTATTAATAAATTTTCTGATGAGATGTGACCAGCCCAGGTATTGGGGGATGTTTTAATTAAAGCTATTCTATAGTAAGTTCCGAGAGGCGGGTTGTAAGGAATAGGTTCAGCATTATCCATCAATACAACATAAAGCTCATCCGGCTGAGTCGCACCTACAATATTTACTTCAACTCTTATTGCAGCATCAAGAAGTGGCCTTGCAGATGGAAGAGGATCTGCTGTAAAAGTTGCATCGGCATAACTGGTGATACCATCTGAAATTGTTACATAGGAAGTAGATGGTAAAGTTGTAGCACTGGCATTCCCGCCAAAAGCGGTTTCATTACCAAAAACGTCCACCGCCGTTATATAAATATCATAAGCAGTTAATGCCTGAAGATTAATCAGGTTAAAAGAAGATGCAGCTATATTGCCTAAGAATGCATAAGATGGCGTATTAAGATCTATTACCGTCCAGGCCGTAAGCGCTGTTGGCTTATAATAAATTCTGTAAGTATAAAAATCAGCATCAGGACCGGCAAGAGCGAGAGAGGCTGCAATTGGAGTCCATGATATTGGAATAGTATCTACTGTAATATTAACAATATCAACAACGGGTGTTGTAACTAATGGCGGTGGATCAAGGTTGTCCCAGAGGATTGTCGGAGGTGACGGATCCTGCACGGAAATTCTCGCTAATACATTCTGACCTGTACCGCCGGAATATATTCCAGACGGATCGAGTATTGAATCAATAGCGTTATTATAAAGATGAGTCAACGTTGTCCCGGCTGCAACATCAGCTGCAAGAGGATTAGTAATCTCGAACCATCCCGACCAGCCGCTTCCCGCCGCAACCGTTAAATTTGTTGATCTAACCCCGCTTCCATAATTATAC
Organism: Spirochaetae bacterium HGW-Spirochaetae-5; assembly: GCA_002839285.1. Lineage (GTDB taxonomy): Bacteria > Spirochaetota > UBA4802 > UBA4802 > UBA5550 > WRGT01. Next base: position 88,500 of record PGXT01000027.1, read on the forward strand.
CTGGATATAACATCCAGAGCGACCGGGCTTACTATTCCCTGATACTGCAGACCAAGCTGCACTCTCATTTGAGTACCGGGCGTATAAATATTTCTATTGTAACCGGAAGTCAATGCATTGCCGTTATAACCACCTCCATTCTGGAACTGGATGTCCTGTATCTGGTATTTATCGCAGATTAAAGAGAGCAGCGCCGGTGTAGGAGAAAGAGTACGGACAAACCCACCGATAGTTGTTCTTATCTTCCAGTCATAACGGCCTATACCGTTATTAGGCTGAGGGTTACCGTCGAACCAGTTAATTGGCACATTTATAGTAAACGCCGGATCCTGCGCCGCGTCAAAAAGACCTGAAACATTATCAGTTGATTCATAACCAACTACCATATTTGTATCATGATCATAAAGAAGTTCAACATCTGCAGTAATAAAAGCAGTAAGTATATTGTCGGCAGGTGCGACAGCCCCCGCCACGTTATAAACGATATTACCTGTTATATTAAATATACCGTTCCAGGGATTAACATAACCGTCACCAGCCTCACCACCATTTGACATTGAAACGACTTTACCGGTAGAACATACACCGTAATTTATGTTTGTAGGTGTCGAATCATTTAAAGGGAGCGCATCAAAAACAGATTTCGCTGATGCTGTTATATTTTTCAGACCAAGCGGACTCTCACTTGCACTCCAGCTGGGGGTGTAGGTAAATGTGACATTAAAATTATTATTGTTAACACCACCAATCAGACTTGTAGCTACGGCTCCTAATCCATTTGTGTCACCCCCGGTAATAGCGACAGCAGGTGTACCACCAATATTATTTGGAACAATAGTTAAAATGATACCTGCCGTACTCTGAATAGTTACAGATACATCCGATACGCAGCTAAAATTATGACCATCTGCAGTTACAGCAACAGTAAAAGTATATGTATTCCCTGAAAGATAAAAATCGCCCGGTGTTAAAGCTGTTCGCGCACCGACCGCTGTTGTATCTACACTGTTTAAACCTATGTGTACTATCCCGTAACTTGTCGGAACCGTCGCTGAATCTACAAAAGCTGCCCCATCAAATACTGATAATGCTCGGGCCTGTACCGGA
>PGXT01000028.1:0-7891 GCA_002839285.1 Spirochaetae bacterium HGW-Spirochaetae-5
CTCATAGGGCTGGCCCGGTACCCATTTCATCATTTTATATTTATATTTTGTCTGATATACCGGGACATCTTTATATCTGGTCTCTTTGTAGGTCTCTTTCCTTGTTTCGTAAACCGGACGGGTTTCGTAAATATCTTTGAAATACCCGTTGCCCATGTCTTTTGTGCCCACTTTTACTTTTTTCTCTCCGGTTTTAACCTGAACATCACGTGTTTTAGTTTCATAACCGTCAGGGATTTTGTCATAATGATGGATTGCCCTGAATTCTCCAAGCTTCTCTGCCGATGCGGGGAGAGACCAGTCCTCTTCTGTAACCATTTTATATTCTTCGTAGATAACTTTTCCGGAATATTCAAATCCTGTTACTGTAAGGTTTATTGTTGATGTGAGCATTATTAGCGCAAATAGAGTAATAATTGAAACTGCCGCGGCGATAAGACCGATCTTGATTTTACGGCTCAGAGGAGAGGATGTTTTTTCAGCCGGAGGGGGATTATTATTTACAGCATCGAAGCGGATCTCCCTCTCCTGCATGTAAGCATCACCCTGGGCTTCATTGCGTTTGTTGCCGCAGCTTACGCAGAAATTATCAAAGGCATTATTCTGTGTAGAGCAGTATGAGCATTTCCAGTCTGCACCGGCATTTGCCTCGGCGAGGAGTTTCTCATCGGTTACCTCTGCCGCATCTTCGGGCAGATAAAACTGAACATCATCAGGCCTTGTGGAGCCGCATGATCCGCAGTAGGAATCGGGCCCCCTGTTTCCTATTCTGCCGCAGGTTTTACAGTCCCATTTCCCTTCCCGGATTGTCATATTTTATCTCCTGATTCTGAATTAAAGTATTTTCGAACTGTTGTTAATCTCTTAATACATACATTTTCTCATCGCCGAAAGGGTGCGGGTAATGATGTATTTTTATTCAGCAATTATGTTATCACCGCAGCCTCCTGCGGCGTGGATAACACAGCCCTTTCTGCTTTATAAAAGTTAAGGAATAAATATTTTTTGTTATAAAAAGTTCAGATAATATTTCTGATTATAAAATAACTAAAATTAACAGAAGTTCAAGAATTATTATTTAATAGCCGGGAAAAATATTTTTACTGCCTGAAAACAGGCAATATTTTTACCCGCAGCGCAATTTGTTTTCGGGGCTCGGCGCTGTGTGTCCCTCCGTAATCCCCATTTTCATATGTGAAGCATAAGCAACCCTGACAATAGCCGGCTAACTTTAACCGCTGTATGGTGGATATATAATTAGTCTTGACTTTTTATAGAATATACTTAAAATGTACCGATTGGTCAGTTTTGATAGGGTGCTACAGAGGTATAATGCAGAAGGGTGATGAAACAAAAGAGAGAATAAAAGATGCTGCTCTGAGGCTGTTTCATCTCAGAGGTTACGGCAGTACAAGTATAAGTGATATCATTGAATCTACAGGTGTAAAAAAGGGTAACCTCTACTTCCATTATTCTTCCAAGGAGAATCTTGCACTTGAAGTACTGAAGGGGGCTCTGGCCCTTTATGAAGAGCATATCAGCGCAGGAGTAAAGAGGGGTGCTTCTGCAGATAAGCTGGAGAGTCTGATTAATGCAATAGCTGATTATCATATAAACGGCAACTTCAGAGCCGGCTGTATTTTTGGAAATATGGCGCTGGAATCGGGCGGGACAGGTTCTGAAATTTCAGAATTTGTAAAAGATGTGTTTACGCAATGGGAGAATAATTTTGAAAGGATCATAAACCTTAGTGTCAAAGAGGGGGACCTGGTTCTCAGGGAGACTCCGCGTGTTCTTGCGCGTATGATTATCTCTTCAATCGAAGGGGGGCTTATGCTTTCAAAAATTTACGGAAAGATAGATCCGCTTTTAAACTGCAGAGAGTTTATCCTCTCCGCCCTAAGAGAAAGACGTACAGCATATAGTTTAGATAAATGACAGAGAGGGATATATGATAAGCAGAGCAGATATAATTGCAAAAGCAGAAGAGATAGGATTTGAGGATATCGGATTTACCGGGATAGAACCATTCACGTCCCAGCTGGAATTTCTGAGAAATCCCGATGCGCGGTACGGATGGACTGAGAAGATCGGGCTGACTCTTGAAAAGAATACAGATCCGCTCATAGTGCTGGAGGATGGAAAGAGTCTTATTGTGCTTCTCCATAGCTATCTGCAGAGTGCAATTCCCGTTTCACTTATGGGGAATTTCGGCAGGTGTTATCTCAATGATGACAGAGTCACCAGAGACGGGCTTGCTCTCAGGGTGAAGGAGTTCAGAATTTTTCTAAAAGAGAACGGCATCAATTCAAAACTCTCTCCGGCTATGCCCGATAAGCTTGCCGCTGCAAGAGCCGGTGTGGGGACATTCGGTAAAAATTGTCTCCTCTACGCCTCGCGCGGCGCATTAAAGAGTTCGTTTATATTCCCTATTGTTATAGTTGTTGATGCTGAATTTGAAGCGGATACCCCCTCTGTAAAAACAGACTGTCCCCATTGGTGCAGAAATGCCTGTATCGCCGCCTGTCCAACCAGGGCTCTTCTCGGTAACGGGAAGATCGATTCTCAGAGATGTATTTCGTATCTCACCTATCACGGGAAAGAGCTTACCCCCCTTGAACTGCGCGAACCCATGGGGATGTATATTTACGGATGCGACAGATGCCAGAATGTCTGCCCCAGGAACACGCCGCGCCTCTCTCTCCATATGCCTGATGATGAAAAACTGGCAGATATGTCGGAGAAATTTTCTCCGGAAAAACTTCTGGCCATGGATAAGGCTTATTTTGAAACTTTCATATGGCCCAGAATGTTTTATATGTCGTATAAAACAATTTGGAAATGGAAGATGAATGCTGCCAGAGCAATGGGCAACTCCCTTGACAGGAAATATATTCCGCATCTTATCCGTGCAGTAAAAGAGGAGGATGACGAAAGGGTTAGAGCCATGGCCGCCTGGAGTCTTGGAAAGCTTGGTGGTGATGATGCCTGCTCTGCCTTAAGGGAGGTTTTTACAGAAGAGAAATCGGATATGGTTAAGGAGGAAATTACCGGAGCTCTGGAAAAACTGACAGTTTAGATAGGGTAAACCGGCTGTTTCTTACTGAAAATATCACTTTCAGGCTCTTTTTTATCATTTTTTTAGCCTGAGTATGCTTTTTTTAAAAAAAAAGTATCCAAAAATTGAATATACTTCCACTATATATGATAGTCCGGGTGATCAGATGTTTTTCCGGGCGTTTCATATTTTTGTTCAGCGGAATTCATTTTCGTTATTGGTTTATAATGAATCAGTCTGAAGAGAGGGTTAGGGGGGGGTAATATGCTGCATATTGATATTGAAGAGAAGGATAAGGTTGCAGTTATCAGTATTAACGGGGAGCTCTCTCTGCATAGCGTTGACGGTTTCGAGAATGCTTTTAAAAAGTATCCCGCTTCGGACTTTAATGTTGTTGCGCTCGATCTTAAAAATATGCCTTATATCGACTCCTTCGGTATGAGCAGGATGATTAAGATATCCCGCTTGTTTACCGCAACCGGTAAAGACTTTATTCTGGTTGATATGAATGAGAATGTTTATCAGATTTTCAAAATGTCCACTTTTGACAGATTTTTTAATATTATGACCGGTGAGGAATTTGAAATTGAGTATTTAACTCCGGAAATTCCGGTAAGAAGCTACCATACCGATCATGTTGATGATTTTATTCAGTCGTACGATTCTAAAAATAATCTGAAGGTTAAACAGGTCGAACTGGTAGATGATAACGGAGTAACTCTTGTTTCTCTTGAGGAATAGAACTTTAAAGCATTCCGAGATTCTTTTCTATGAGCAGTTCGAAACGGTTTTTTTCTGAAAATGCGAATGATGTGAACATGCTGTACATTCTGATTTCAGAGTTCTCAAGATTTACAGAGGTGGGGAAGAATTTATACTCCTGAATACTCTCCATGAGAGATGATATTTCCCGGCTTACACTTTCGATCTCCACGCGGCTGAACAATTCAGAGTTACCTCCATCGGGGAGTGTAAATCTGTAACCCACTTCACCATTATCAAGAAGATGCAGAGAGAGGCAGACCGGGAAGAGTTTTTCACGGTAATTGTTCAGGGCTAAATCTCTTTCATAGTCATATTTTGTTATAGTGCTTTTCCCTGCAATATCAATCTCCATTCGGTATGCTGCTATTTTACCGTGGTTTTTTGCAAGATTCGATTCGGGATTTGATTTTATAATAGCCTCCGCTGCGCTTTCCGCGAAAGAGAAGAGCCCTGCAAGGTATTCGTTATGAAATTCACTTTTTTTCCTGAACATCATCAGTGAACCCCGCTCGTTCAGCACAAAGAAGCGTGAGTATTTACGTCCTTCATGGATGAATATCTTTATTGAATCATCGGAATCATAAGTTAAAATTTTAGAGATGTATTCCAGTTCCGGAATTTTATCATCTACACGGTTGCGGTTTACAAGTCCCCGGTTGTACGATATTGTATAGAGCATCTGATGTTCTGAGCCGAATTGCGAAAATGAAACAGATGAGTTTCCGTCACGTTTTATGGTGTTTGAAAAAATAGTATATCTTTTGGCTATCATTGTTATAAAACGCTGCTTGACCTGGGTTCTGTTTTCAGTGAAGAAGTGAAGAAGCTTTTTCATGGTGGATTTTAAAGTAAGAAATTCCTTCGATGTACTGAAAGGTTCCGATGCCGTTATGTGGAGCGCGTTGATAGCATCCATCGAGGATATCAGCTCCCCGTTTATTATGCGTTCTGCAATAGAAGGTAAATCGTTGTCATCGTGGAAAACTTCAAACCGTGTTTCCCCCCAGCTGTTGTGATAAAGGAAATAGAATTCATCTACTTTTTTTGAATACTTCAAAAACGGATTAATAATAATATAACTCATAACCGGAAATGGGTCACGGAGGAAATAGCTGTTCTGCAGATTGAGACTTTTAATTGAAAACTGTGTGGAAAGCTCGGCAATAAGATCCCTTATATAGTTGGAATCCATATGATAAAATCCCTGTTCAATATCGAGCCGGGTATAGTCTTTCTGGTAGAGACCGTTAAGGCTTATCCATACTATCAGAGATATAAGATGGGGGCTCTTTCTGATCATTACTTTAACGGCCCGTCCGTTTATAATTATACGTTTGTTAAGATACCATGACTCGCTCCCCTTAATGTCCCGTACATAATCGAGTGAAAGGAGTTTTTCCGGAGGATATTTTTTGAAGTTGAGAGTGTTATCAATCTTTTTATCTTCAGGATTGAAGTGCGAATAGATCTTTCTGTTAATAGCAAGGAGAGATTCCCTGTCTATCGATCCGGAATTTATCTCGTTGCCCAGCGCTGCCAGTATATTTTTATAACCTTTAAGAATGACTTTCTTTGTGTTGTTCATCATCTTGTTGGTCGATTCGATGTCCCAGTTTTCGAAGTTGTCAACATGGGTGATGGTGTCAGAATCCCATCCCCATTTTTTTGTGTACTGAGTCATCACCTCATGGAAGTTATCACCGCCGGGACTCTTTTCACCTGCCGAGAGATGGGGATTGACCTTGAGGTAGAAACAGGTCTTGATGATATTAAGTGATGTCATATCATTGACCAGCCGGTTGTAGTAGTCGTAGACCTGGTCAAACATGAGGCAGTAGGCGTCAATGCTCAATCTGTCTGTTTTACCTTCGTGAACGTTCCGCTTGATTATATTACTGATAAAGGGGTTCTTTTTGTCGTCGTGAATATAACGTTCCAGCAGGCCGAGTTTTATAATTGATTTAAAGGGGTTACCCAGAGATTTTATAATCTGGAAAAGCGCCGCGATTAAAAAGTCAGATTTATTGATGCCGGCTATGTTTCCAAGGTCTATGAATTCGTACTGAATTGAGTTTTCAGATATTGCCGATAACCATTCTGTGTACTGTGCGTCACTGCAGTCTGCAGGCACAACCCACCAGAAGGGGACAACATTATTTATAATAATTGAACTGCGGTAAAACTCCTCTTTAAGCATCTGCCCAAGAGACGTTCCTGAAAGTCCGTACTCCTCATCTTCGTCGAACACATTCATTTTAATCTGATCAATATCATTAAGAAAAAAGTGAATCTCTTTGCCATGGGTATTCATTGCCCATTTTTCGATTATGCTGCATTTATGGCGAAGGTGCGCCATTGCTTCAGCGTCAAGGAGACTGAATCTGCCGCAGATCCAGAAGTCAAGGTCGGAGTCGGGTGTAAAGGCTATAGTTCCGGCGCTCCCTATCAGGGCGAAGAGGTGTATAACCGGGTCGGATACTGCATTTTTTGCAGGTGAAAATGAAGGGTTGGAAATTTTCAGCTGCGACTGCAGTTTCGGGTTTATCTGATAATTTACAATGCCGTGCGGCATTTTTATCTCTTTGACATATCCCGGAAATTCGGGCTGGTTAACAGTAAACAGAAATGGAATATAGTTGAAAAGATTAATCAGTTCAGGTGTGGCCAGTGAAGAGTGGAGAGAGTTTATTTTAGCGCTGTTGTAAGCGTTAAACTTATTTTTCATCCCCTTAATCTGAACAATTATTTCATTAGTATCCTCTGTACTCATCTTCATCCCTTGCTGGTTTATAGAAAGCCCTGCGGCTGCCGTTTGTATTGTGAATCTTCAGTATTATAGAATTTACGGTTGAATTAGTACATAGTCACTGCGAGGCATGAAATGCCGTGGCAGTCTGTTTTGAAAATCATCTGTTTTATATAATGAAAAATGTTCCAAAACCAGATTGCTTCACTTCGTTCGCAATGACACTGTTCTAATCATTTCGTAAACTGCTATAGTTCTTTGATTAATTGCAGTGCTCTATTATCCCCGCTGCCGCTGAAGGCGCCGGGAGTTATATGAATCATGTTTTATTTAAAGTGCTCTGCTTGTTAACTGCAAATTTACCTGTTGAGTTCCGGTCGTATATGTTCGACACATAGTCTTTATACGATTTGAGCAGATCTATGGTAATAGGCCTTTTCAGTGTCTCCATTTTTGAGTTTTTAATAACTTTTACTTTCGGATTAAGAGGGTAGAGGCGGTTCATCTCCTCAATGATCCCTATCTCGCCGGTGTTGATTCTTACAAGGTCACCAGGTGTCATGAAGAATTCACCTTTATTAATAATAAAACCGAGTGCACGGATAAAATCTCTCACGTCACCGGGGAGAAAGGCGTAGGAGGTTTTATATGGAGTGTAAATCATGTTTACCATAAAGCGTATAGCTTCTTTAGGGGTCATGCCGTTTTCTCCCGGCTTTGGAGCTGTCAGTGAAATAAAAGTATCAACCAGTCCTATGAGTCTGATCTCCCGGGGAACCGAGCTCTGGTAATGGTCAAGATCAAAACCGAAAGGATAACCCTCTCCGTCAGCTCTTTCATGATGAAGAAGGAGAATTCTTTTTTCAATGTCATGAAGGCGGGGATTCTTTTCAACGCATTTGTATCCCACATGAGTATGGTTTTTGACAATGTCGAATTCGTCATCATCCAGCTGTGCCTTGTTCAGGATATCTTTGGAGATTGATGAAAAACCGATATCATGAATGAGCCCCCCTACACCCATTGCTGATTTTAACTCAGGTTTAAAATCGAGCTTTGCCCCGAGTATTGACGCAATGATTGCAACGTTCATGGAATGGTTGTAGTAGAAGTCATCCATATCTTTGAGTTTTGTTACGACTTCAAAGATTCCGTCATCATTTTTTCCTGTTTCGGTAGTTATTTTATCAACCAGGGTCCTTGATTTATCAATAGTGCCGCGTGAAATACTTTCACCGGGCGATTTTGTAAATGTATCCCGCATTTCGTCAAGGATGCTTTTTGTAAGGTCATATGTTTCGTTTACAAGCTCTTCTGAGATG
>PGXT01000028.1:7985-16791 GCA_002839285.1 Spirochaetae bacterium HGW-Spirochaetae-5
CTGAAGCGGTAGCCTGCTTTCAGAAACCTGATGTCTATTACACCCTCGACGGGGTTTGGATTATTATCTATAGGGTTCATTTTCCATTCCGTTTGTTCATGATAATACAAGGTTAATACAGCTTTTACATTTAAAAAATCAGTAATTATTCCTGAATATCATTTTTAGTGTAAAAAACAAAAAATATATCCCCGCCGCCTTCGACGGCTGGGATAATAGAGTTTTTTTTACTTTAGAAAAGTTAAGAAATAATTACTGATTTAAATATAACTAATCAGATATGAAATTGTAGGTATCTTTTTTTTTGTCAATGTTTAAAATTTAATTAAAAAAGGGAAATCAGTAACTGCTCATTTTTTGGTGGCAATAATGATATTCACACCACATATGCCCCCGCACCCCCGGAGGGGGCAATGAATTTGGCTTTGCCCCCTCCGGGGGTGCGGGGGCTTGCTCGATGGAGATTAGTGTTCACCACCAGTTTATGAGTAAATACTAAATTCAGAACAGACGGCCATAATTTCTCCCCGCCGCCGAAGGCGGCGGGGATATATAGTTCTCATTTTTTTACAGGGGGTGTATATCCGGTAAAGAGTACTTTTGATTCACATGTTACAGTTATTATATAATAGAGCTGTTTCTTTTCAAAGGCGGTTATCAAGGGTGCTAAGCGGTTCATTTTTATTTCCGCATATTTTAACAGGTGAGTATAACTCCCAGTCATTAGTGAAATTTCTGGCCAGTGAGGTGTAATTATCAGCGGATCCGGTTTTCTGCTTCTGTATATTCAGTTTTTTTTCAATATAAAAGAAAGTTCTCTTTGGAATATTCTGAACGGGAAAGGACTTCTGCAGCTGTGCAGATTCTATATCAATTGTCATGCAGTCTGCCGGTTTGTCCAGGGTAAATGATATTTCATATGTTTGTGCACCGTCTATCTTTTCGGCGGAAATCTTTGTGTTCTCTGTAGTATTGCCGTAAGTCTGAATCTGACTGATTTCATCTTTTACAGCCTCTTTGCAGTTTAAAAATATAGGCAAAAGAAAGAGTATCAGTAAATATCTGTTCATCCCGGCCGCCCGATGTAATTAATTTAATGCAATTAGAGTTTGACAACTATATTGCATTAAAGATTTAATTCAACTCTTTTTAAGGCGCCGGTTTGAGCTGTACCGTGGTAGTGGTTTGCTTTTGGAGGCACAGCGCTTCGCGCTGCGCCTGAAATGGGGGGATTACGGCGGCAGCGCCCCCGTAATCCCCCCATTTCAGGCGTATGCGCAGCATACGCATTGAGATTCTATTCAGGAAGGGAGTATGAAGAGCTGCAGTTTATGTAATTTCAGATGCGGTATTGACCGGAGTGTGCAGACCGGGAGATGCGGTATTGATGATAAAGTTTATATTTCACACTATGGGCTGCACCGGGGGGAGGAGCCTTTTCTTACAGGGGGGAGCGGTTCAGGGACGATCTTTTTTGCAGGGTGTACACTTCGCTGCAGGTTCTGTCAGAATTATCAGATAAGCAGATGGAGGAGCGCAGACGGCACTGATGGTGTTGAAATTGCAGATACAGACCGTCTGGTTGAAATATTCCGGGAGCTAGAGTCAATGGGTGCATCGAATATTAATTTTGTATCACCAACACCCTATGTTTACCGGATAATCGATGCGGTTCTTCAGGTTAAATCAGAGGGTTTTAAACTTCCATTTGTCTATAATACCCATGGTTATGATGCTATTGAAACTGTTGATATGCTTAACGGGATTATAGATATTTATCTTCCCGACATGAAGTATGGTGATGATGTTACGGGTAAAAAGTTTTCAGGCGCGCCGGATCTTTACACTGCAGGGAAAGGCTGCATTAAAAAAATGTACCAACAGGCCGGGCTTCTTCAGATCAATTCAGAGGGGGCAGCTGTGAAGGGGGTTGCCGTGCGGCATCTTGTGATTCCCGGTCATATAGAGAGTTCGCTTCAGGTGCTCGATTTTCTTGAGTCGGTTGACCGGAGAATTCATATATCCCTTATGTCGCAGTACCATCCCTGTGAAGGGAATACCGACCAGGAGTATCCCGAGCTTAACAGGACACTCCGCGCCGATGAGTATGAAAGGGTAGTCGATTACGCCCGGAATCTGGGATTTAAGAATCTTTTAATACAGGAGATGGAGAGTCACATCTCCTATCTTCCCGATTTCGGCCGTGATGAAGTTTTCGGTACATGAGTTCTTTTAAGCAGAACCATTACCTCGACATCTGGAGTTCCGGGGAACATGTCAAGGGGGACGCACTTCACAGGCTGATATCCGGCGTATCTCCACTGCTCAATTTCTCCGGGTATAGTCTCTACTCCGCAGAAGATATGCAGAACCAGTTCAGGGTCCCTTTCGGCAACTGCTGCGATAACTCCGGGAGCTGTGCCGTTTCTTGGAGGGTCCATGATTATATATTCTTTTATTCCCGGTTCGGGGAGAGTATCTCTCAGTGAACGGACATCAATTCTTCTTGAATGAAAAGACCATTTTGCTTTCGGTTTAAGCATCTTCATGTTTTCCCTTGCGGAGTCGATGGATGATTCGGAAAAATCTATCCCGGTAACTTCACTATAGCTCGAAGCGAGATAGCACGAGAAGAATCCGTATCCTGAGTAGAGATCGAGCAGTCTTCCACCCTCGCCATGTTCCAGTAGCGAGCCTGCAGTTTCGAGCATTGCGTCGCATATGGAGAGATTCACCTGGGAGAATCCGTCAGGTGAATACTTGTATGTAACACCTCCGGCGCGCAGGGTAAGCATTCTGTTTCCGAAAAGTCTTTTAAGACGTAAACCATCCACATCTGAAGATGAGTTGAGATAGTACTTTGAACCCTCGGGGTCATGGAAGAGGTATGCGCCTGTAATTTTAACTGCATGCTCTTTGAGCTTCTCTGCTATTTTGGTGAACCCCTTTACCACGTCGGAATTAATTCTTTTGATGTTGAATATAATGGTGTGAGTTTCGTAATCGCCCCGCAGAATGATAAAGTTCAGAAATTTGCTGATATGTTTGTTCACCGGAGTGTTGAGCATCTCGGCGAGTATTCTGTAGATATCGGCATGGGAGTCGGGCTCAAGGAGTGAGGGCCTGTCTGTTTTCTGCGACTCGTCAGAGCTGAGAAGGATCCCGCGCTGTGATATGTGAACCCGTCTTTTAGTTGTGGTACGGTATTTTCTCGGCATGGGGGAGGGGACAATAATTCCGGCTGAACAGCTCCCTGTAATATCGTTCCAGTAGGCCGAGAAAGCCCTGTCCTTGGCGCGGAGTTCATCTTCGTACTTCATCTTTGCAAGAGGTTCCGGGCCTGCAAACTTCTTTTTAGTTTCACGCTCCAGACGTTCGATATATGGAACTATATCAGCTTTCTCATTGCAGAATGGTTCTCTATATTCCCTGTATTCTTTATCTTTGCTCATTTTTATTCCTGATTGTTTAATTTTATCTTATCCTTTTTTCCCCGCCCTTAATGGGAGGGGTTAGGGGAGGGTGCAATATTAACGATAACTTGCAGTGATGCTGCACTGTCAAGATAAATTACCGGAATAAGTTTAACCGGAAACTGGCAGCAGATTATTTCCAGAGGTTCGTATGCTTTCTACATACGCTTAGATGGGGGATTACGGGGGCAACGCCCCCGTAATCCCCCCATTCGCGGGCGCAGCGCGAAACGCTGTGTCCGCGGAACCAGTGTTATTTTGCAGGTTCCAGAAAAACCTCATGAGAAACCGATGGTCTGTTGTCTCTCCGCAGAAGTTCATGCCGTATTGCCGGATAGGTGCTTCCCGGTTTTATATTCCACTTTTTAACCCAGTTAGCGTGAAAACTCTCCCTGTTGTCGTAAAACAGTTTAATATTGCTGTCGGGACACTCTCCGCAGAGATAATTTTCCGCCGCACCGGGTTCCGATGGCGTAAAATTAAAGAAAATATCGACATAACCGATAGTGTCACCCCCGGAAGCTGATTTAGAATCTGTAATTTTAGTGATAACAGCTTTACCGCTGTGAATCCTCTTCTGGTTATCGCGCGGAGGCCCCTAAATCCCCCGGAGGGGGACTTTAAAATGTTAAGGTTTAATTAGAGTTAAATATTTTCTTATTTCAGATAAAACATAATCTATATTGCTGATTACATCTTCATTACTAAAACGTATTGTTGTTATTCCTGCACTTTTCAGGTATTCATCTCTATATTCGTCATAGTCCTTTCTGAATTTATGTATGTCTCCATCAATTTCTATAGCCAGTTTTTTTTCATGACAGTAAAAATCCAGTATATACCTGTGTATCGGGTGCTGAATCCGGAATCTATGCCCTTCCATTTTTTTGGTTTTTAATTGCTCCCATAAAATACTTTCAGGAATAGTTAATTCGACTCTCATTTTTCTTGCGAGCTCTATAACATATTTTGGTGACATGATTTTTGAATTCATAATTATACTATTTATTATAGTTATTTTTTTGTAAAGCAATCTTAAAGTCCCCCCCCCCCGGGGGATTTAGGGGGCTGCTGAGAAGCGGGTACAAGCCTGCCTGTAAACAACCGGTTTTAAAAACCTGAAATCCCGCATCAATCCCTCATCGTAGCTACAAGCCTTTTCGGCTTTCTGAAAAAATCAAGTGCATGTAATATATCAGTGCATACTATATCGGACATTATTACTCGTTTTTTCCGTTGCCGATTGCGGCTGTATGTTCCTTGCCGCACTCCTTCAGGTACCGGAGTTTTGCTTCGGACTGGTTTTCGGGATTGAGTTTTGTGAATGTGCATTTTACATCGGAGAGTTCTGATGCGGCACCGCCGAATGTATCTGCTGTTATTACGTGAATGCGGAACTGCTCTGAAAGCTCATTGAGAATATCCTTAACCTCCGGGATAAGTATGCCGTCAACTGCAAGTGTACCGTTGTAGTCCAGTAGTATGTCTGTAATATCAACTGTTCCCGTTCCGGGGATGTTTATCTCCATCAGTTGTCTCTCTTTTTTATAAGTTTTTCAAGAAGCAGCGCCGACTCTGTGTGCTTACCTTCCTGTGCGAGGTTGAGCGCGGTTTTATCTTCATTGTCCCGTGCTTTTATATTGGCGCCTTTCTGCGCAAGGAGCTGTATAATGTCGTAATAGCCGTACTCCGCGGCGTACATCAGTGGTGTCCGCCCCTGCTTATCGCTTGAGTTAATGTTTACACCCTTTGCTATTATCATTTTAATGATGTCGATACGTCCGTTTTTGACTGAATGTATAAGTACGGACCTGTCATCACTGTCACGGGCATTGACGTTTGCGCCTGCTCTGATTAACATCTTTACGATATCCTCGTACCCTTTGATGCAGGCTCTTATTAAAACGGTGGTGTCGTCTTTGTATCTCATGTTGACGCCGGCGCCTGCATTGATGAGCAGTTTGGTCATATCTATATTCCCCTTTTCAACGGCATAGAAGAGAGGGCTGAGGCCGTCATCGTCACGGACGTTCGGGATTGCATCTTTCTGAATCAGTGCTTTTACATCATCATATTTATTCGCCTTTGCCGCTGCAAGAAGCTCCTCCCTTACTCCGGCATGTGCAGCCGTGGGGATGGAGGTGTACAGCGCGATGATAATAGTAAATAATACCGGTAACTGTTTATTTATATGGTACATATGGTGTCCTTTATCTTTTTTGTAAGATTAATAACTCCCGACTTTTTTGAAGTAATAAAAAAGTTAACAAATCCTCCCGGCCCCCTTGCGCCGCAAGGGCTGAGAGTATAAGCCCTGTGATTTTACTTATTATAATAAGACCTTTTTTCTTTAAAACATGTTCAAGGTACGATGCAAGATAGAGCATTGTCCCGACAAAAAATATCGATGTAAAGAGCGCGGACAGACCTATTACTTTAAGTTTGAAAGTCTCGATCTCGACCCCCATAACAAGGATGGCTCCGATGGTGGCCGGGCCTACAATTATCGGGATTGCCAGCGGTACAACTGCAATATCATCCTCGAAGTTGTATACGGCAGCCTGGGCTGCTTTTGAGTGAACAAGGCCCACTGCGGTAATAAAAAGAAGCGAACCAGTTCCAATTCTGAAGGCATCAATGGTGATTCCGAATATGCTGAATATCTCTGAACCGAAAAGGAAGAGTATAAGACAGGAGATATAGACGGATATAGTAATTTTAACCGCCAGTTTTTTACGGGCAGGATTATCCATACCGTCGGTCATTGTAAGAAACATTGTCAGTGCAAAGAATGGTGTTAGTAGAAAAAAGAATTTAATGAATGTGTTTACAAAGAATAGAATATCCTGGGAATTTATCATTATCAGCTGCTGCCTCTGGGTTTAATTATGCTGTATCAGTATAATGGATACATGGAATATTTTCAAGTTAAATATAAATCAGGATTATATATTTATCTTGACCTGAACAGGAATTCCCGATATTTATATATAGATAGGCTGTTTTATATGTTAGAGCTTTGATCAAATAGATTTTCATTAAATAGTTCTCTATATAATACCGAAAAATCTCCCGGCCTGGCGGCCACCCTCTTTGATAAAGAGGGTTTAAACTTTCGGGGTTTCATGACCCCCTTTATTAAAGGGGGATGTTGAGCGATGCGAAACGGGGGGATTTCAGGTTTATAGCTGATAAATTATTGATTCAAAATCAAATGTTCAAAGTAATATTGCAGCTAAAGGTTTATCCGGTTTATTTGTTGAATGCCGTAATCGGCACTAAGAAAAGCATAAAGGTAAAGTTTATGATGGATAACGATCAGCAGTTAAATGAGATAATACAGCTGAGTGAGGAGCTGAACAGCATCCAGGATATGGATCTCCTCCTTGAAAAAATATTATTTGAAGCCAGAACCTTTCTTAATTCTGACGGGGGATCCATTCAGATAAAAGAGAAGGATGAACTGGTTTTCAGCCATGTTCAGACCGATTCGTTACAGAAAAAACTCCCTCCGGGGCAGAAGCTTATTTATACAACTTTTAGAACAAAGATAAACAAGAATTCAATTTCCGGATATGTGGCTCTCACAGGGGAGATACTTAACATTCCCGATGCCTACGACCTTTCACCCGATAATCCCTTCAGATTTGATCCTACAAATGACAAAAAGTCGGGGTATAAAACAAGATCGATTCTCTCCATACCGCTTAAAAATAACCGGAAGGAGATTCTTGGCGTAATGCAGATAGTCAACGCTCTGCGTCCTGAAGAAGCGGGGAACGAAGATGGAATCGGCAGTTTTAATGATCATGACGAGCAGCTTGCCCTTCACTTTGCAAATTCGGCAAGTATGATACTTCATAGAGCTCAGATGACCCGTGACCTGATTCTTAGAATGATAAGTATGGCCGAACTACGCGACCCGAAGGAGACCGGGCCCCACGTAAACCGTGTTGCCGCGCTCTCCATTGAAATTTATGAAAAATGGGCGAAGAGAAAGAATATCCCTGAAGAAGAGATTAATCATAATATGGATATATTCAGAATGTCGGCAATGCTGCATGACGCGGGTAAGGTGGGGATCTCGGACCTGATTTTAAAAAAGCCGGCAAAGCTTACACCTGAAGAGTATGCTGTGATGAAAACCCATACCTATATCGGGGCCAATCTTTTTAAAAGGATGCACTCTGAATTTGATGAGATGGCATCAATAGTTGCGCTGAATCATCACGAAAACTGGGACGGCACCGGTTATCCCGGATATATAGATCTTGAAACCGGCGAGCCTCTTATTGCCGGACCTGACGGCTGTGCGCTTGCAAAAAAAGGCGAGGATATACCTGTTTACGGTCGGATAGTTGCTCTTGCCGATGTGTATGACGCACTCTGCTCGAAGCGTGTCTACAAAGAGGCATGGACTGAAGAGGATGTAATAAAAGAGCTTAAGAATGAGTCAGGTAAAAAATTTGACCCTGAACTTGTGGATATCTTTTTTGAAAATTACGAGTATTTTAAATCCATAGCGGGACGGTATCCCGAGGAGTAGGGGAGGGGCCATTAACTCCCGGTCCACGCACCTCAAGCCCGCCAGCAACCGGCCCCCCAACCCCCGGTCGTTGGACTTTGAAATCTGTATTAAATCAAACTGCAGTGTGTAGTTATTTTACGTCGTGATATCTTTTTGTGAAGTGCCAGTAGGCGGTTAGTGCTGTTAGTGTTATTAGTGTAAATATTATTTTTACTATTAAAACCATGGAGCTGTCCGGTGTCTGTGCTGTCATAAAAAACAGCGGGCCTGTGTTCCATGTCATCATGGTCAGCCCTGATGTTATCATTGATGCTCCGGCCCAGATCTCCAGTTTTATAAAAACAAGCGAACCCGCTGCTGCCAGAATAAGCCCGGTTACCCAGAAGAATATAATCTCTTTAATTGCCCTGTAGTCGCTCTCATGCTGAGTGATAAGATTTTCGATTTTATTCTTTCTTGAAGTGAGGCTCTCGTCACCGCTGTATTTAGCCAGAGCTTTCTTCGACTTCCCGCTTTCGGCAAGTTTAATCCGTTTTTCCGCATCGGCATAAGTAAGAGCAAGTTCTCTTAGCGAAAGGGAACTGTCCATCTGGAGATCGGCGGGTTTTTTACTGTATTTATCAAGAACAGATTCCTGGTTGAGGGTAATCCGTGTGTATGCATGACGTACAAGCTGAGTGCAGAGAAGAACAAAAAACAGAACAAAAATCGCGGTGGCGAACTTTTTCATCGTAAAATCCCCGTGGAAAATATTTTACTGGAATTTAACAGATAATGTTGTTGGTGTCAAGCGGGAATTGTGAAC
>PGXT01000028.1:16852-21820 GCA_002839285.1 Spirochaetae bacterium HGW-Spirochaetae-5
TAAACCCCGGACATCTCCCTGACGTCTTCTCTGATGAAATCCACCAGCTCTTTCGGGGATAGAGCTTCTGCTCCGGCGCCCCATGAGAGGATCCATCTTTTTACTTCGAAGAGCGAGTTGGTGTTGAATGACAGTATTACCGAGCCGTCTTTTTCTTCTGTTATTATCTGGTCGTTGTGCCAGTGTCTTTCGGTTACGTAAGGTGCAATCTTCGGGCCGAATTTAATCTTTACGTTGTGTTCGTGATCTTCGGTCATGATTCCGAAGCTTGGCCCTATGAATGAGTTGAATTCAAAATCTTCAGGTATTTCGTATGGTGTTTTTAAAATAGTTGCTTCTTTTATTCTGGACATTCCAAAGCGGACTACTTCGTTCCGTTTGCGGCACATGGCTATGAGATACCATTCACCGCGGTAGTTGACAATGTGGTATGGTTCAACAATTCGGCTTTGCGCTTCGGCAGATTCAGCTTTCCGGTGTGATATATTAAGCTGCTTTTTTAATCTGAGGCTGTTTGATATGGTTTCCCATATTGCAGGGTCGATATGTGTAAAGCTTTCGTGCATAAATGTATATTTTGTGTCTATCCATGTGGTGTTGATTCTTATGCTGTCAGGGAGATGCTCCTTCAGTTTACTGAAGACAGAGGAGAGTTTATCATAGAGCGGTGTATTCTCGTACTGTTTCAGGGCTTTTTCTGTTATACATATTGCAAAAAAGTCGGACTCCTTGATGTCGATTGCAGGGAGGAAGAAGTTAGCCTCGGAATAGTAGAAACCTTTTTTCACTTTGTCGTATTCAATGGGGGCTCCAAGAGAGTCGCGCATATACTCGATGTCCCTTGTGATAGTCCGGCCGCTGACCTCGTACTCCTTAGAAAGCGACGCGGCATTGGGATATGAAGAGCTGCGGATCTTCTCATCGATAAACAGAAGTCTTGCGTGCTGCGGTTTGTTTATACTCATAGCTGTGCACCCTCTTATTCCGGTCTATACTGTTATTTATAAAAGAACGATTATTTGGAGTCAACAAGTTTTATGTGGTCGCCAGCCACGCCCCCTCTGTCGCGCCCCCTCTGGCCTCTGGCCATCTCCCCCATGAATGGGAGGAGAAGTAGGTCGGAATATTTCGTTTTTTCATTTCTCCCATTCATGGGGAAAGGTGCCCGTAGGGCGGATAGGGGCGGGAGGAGAAGTAGGTCGGAATATTTCGTTTTTTCCTTTCTCCCATTCATGGGGAAAGGTGCCCGTAGGGCGGATAGGGGCGGGAGGGCTTTGTTTTAAAGAAGTTGACATCAGAACTTTAGTGATTATATTTTTTATCTGAAACTTAAAGTGTAACATATTCTATTCTTATTCTATCCGGAGGATTGTATGAATTCTAAAATAGTTCAATTGGTTGTAGCTTTTATGATTCCGGTATCTTTTGTAATGCCGTCTATATCTGCAGAGAAGATTATTAAACTTAAACAGCCCGATATTAAGGGCGGAGTTTTGCTTATGGAGGCTTTAAGCAAAAGAAGCTCGTCGAGATCGTTTTCTGACAAAGGGCTTTCAGAACAGACTCTGTCTGATATTCTGTGGGCTGCGAACGGTATTAACAGGAAGGGTTCGGGTAAGCGGACTGCACCTTCGGCAATCAATAAGCAGGAGATTTCGGTGTATGCAGCTTTGAAGGATGGATTATATCTCTATAACGCGAAGGAGCATCAGCTGGAACTTGTACTCAGTAAGGATATACGTTCACTTACGGGGAAGCAGGGATATATTAATAACGCGCCTCTTAATCTTGTATATGTTGCCGATATGGATAGAATTGCAGGGGGAAGCAGTGAAGAGAAACTTATTTTCGCAGGTGCAGATACCGGTTTTATAGGACAGAATGTATATCTCTACTGCGCATCGGCAGGACTCAATACTGTAATACGGGCATCAATAGATATGGAAGAGCTTGCTTCTGCAATGAAGCTTAAATCAGGTCAGAGGATTATACTTGCCCAGACTGTGGGGTATGAAAAGTAAGGGGATTGGGCGCCCCGCCCCCTCTGTCGCGATGCGACATCAGTCGGCGCTTTTCGGACATCCTGTCCGCGCCTGACACAGAAACATCCTGTTTCTAGTCCCCCATGAATGGCCTGTTTCTAGTCCCCCATGAATGGGAGGAGAGGTGAGTCGGGATTTTTTGTATTTTCCTTTCTCCCATTCCATGGGGAAAGGTGCCCGTAGGGCGGATAGGGGCGGGAGGAGAGGTGAGTCGGAATGGTTTGCGGGTTTGTAGAGATGCGGCATTCTTTAGTGTTTGACCGGGAGAGGTCTGAAAAGTAAATTTACTCAAGAGGTAAAATGGACAGAATAAAAGATCTTTTATTGAAAATTGATGAACTGCAGAAACAGATAGATGATCAGAGGCCCTTAAGCAGGGAGAGCGTTATTTCGCTTAGGGAGTACTATAAAATAGGCCTCACCTGGTCAAGTAACGCCATGGAGGGGAATACACTTACCGAATCTGAAACGAAAGTTGTTATTGAGGATGGACTTACCATCGGGGGTAAACCTCTCCGGGATCATCTTGAAGCCCAGGGTCATGCGGACGCCTTTGAATATATGCTGGATCTTGCTGTTAAAAAAGAGATATCTGAAGAAGATATACTGATGCTGCACCGTCTCTTTTACAGAAAAATAGATGATATAAATGCGGGGGTTTACCGTAAAAGCCAGGTTTTTATTTCCGGTTCAAAATATCCATTGCCCGGGCCTGACAAGGTTCCGCAGATGATGAAAGATTTTGTTAAAAAGACATCCGATTTCCGCGCAAGTGAACATCCGGTAATTGCGGCGGCAAAAGCTCATCTTGAATTTGTCTTTATACACCCTTTTGTTGATGGTAACGGCAGGGTGGCACGTCTTATAATGAATCTGATATTGATTCAGGGGGGCTGTAATGTAGCTCTTATATCTCCGGTGCTTCGTCCGGAATACATCTCCTCTATTGAGGCCGCGCATAAAGATGATGGAGGTTTTTTAAACCTTGTATGCAGGTCTGTTTATGAAACACAGAAGGACTATTTAAGGATGCTTAATATTTAAGCAGATGGAGTTCGGGTGGTGAATCCCCCGGCGGGTACGCCGACCCCTTTGATGGGATAGGGGATCTGATTGTGCTGAATTCCTGAAGAGATCATTATTTTGTTTAGAATTTGTGTTTGACATGCAATTTTAGACATAGTAC
Source organism: Spirochaetae bacterium HGW-Spirochaetae-5 (assembly GCA_002839285.1). Taxonomy (GTDB): domain Bacteria; phylum Spirochaetota; class UBA4802; order UBA4802; family UBA5550; genus WRGT01. Next base: position 20,081 of record PGXT01000028.1, read on the forward strand.
AGGAATCAATACTCACTGAAAGAGGAAAAAATTATGCTGTCCGTAGAAATGATTATGCAGAAGATGGTAGATTCTATAAAACTCTCACTGAAAGACAGATTAAATAAAGTGATATTATACGGCTCAATGGCAAGACGTGACAATAGCCCGGAATCTGATTTTGACTGTATTGTGTTTGTTGATTCTATAGACGATGAAGTGATGGATGCCATTGATGAATGTGCAGCTGGAATGCTTTTAAATTCCGGTGCGGTATTTTCTATCATACCTGTAACTGCATCTGATTTTAATGAACTGAAGTTCAATCCCTTGTATATTAACATAAACAGGGAGGGGGTGGTGTTGTGGCAGAAAACGGCCTGATAGAACAGATTAAACTTATGATTGAAAAAGCGGAGAGATCACTCGACGCGGCAAAAAATCTGATTGATGATGGCGATTATGACTTTTCATCTTCGCGTTCATATTACTCCGCGTTTTACTCGTTGCAGGCTCTGCTTCTTACAAAGAATTTAGTTTTTTCTAAGCACTCCGGTGTTATCGCAGGATTCAGTGAACATTTTATCCGTAATGGTGTCTTTCCTGTACAATATGCAAAATATATAAGCAGATTATTCCGGGAGCGGCATATTGGTGATTACGATTTTATTTCTGTAATAAGTCGTGAAGATGCTGAAAAAGATTACTAAATATCTACCGAGCTTGTTTCTGCTATAAAAAAATATCTTATAGAAAATGGATTCATTAATAATCCGGCCAGCTAATTGTTCTGCAGATTTCAGATATCCGGTTTAAATTATTTTTTAAGGCTTTTATCCATACATACCTCTCTCTCCCGACATATCTTCAGGTTTCTTTTCGTTGTGAATCTTTCTGTGTATGTAATGCAAACTGAATAACAGGCATCCGCCTGCTACATAAACGTGTAGGACACTCTCTGTCATAGGCGGTGTTGTATATTATGTATGAAGGGGCGGTTCTTTTAAAACTTTATTCTGCAGATTTGTATCTGTACGGACTTTAAAAAAATATAAGTCAGAGGTGAATTATTATGTATAAAGTTAAAGATGATGAGGTGCAGGAGGTATTATCCTCTATATCGCATTTGATAGACGAGCTTAAAAATGAATACATGCTTATGTGGAAGATAACAGAATTTGAGCCGGTTGTTAATATTTACCCGATTGCAGATTCGGGATTTATTGCACTCTTTCATGATCCTGAAGATGAAGTTCTTGCCTCTGCTGTTTATATGGAAGGGTGCATTACATATACTGCTTACGGCAATGACAGGGATTTTATGCATTGATTAAGGAGGGCTTATGTTTCTTAATGAAAATAAATTTTCCAGGGAATATGAAGAAGAGGCCCAAAGGCTTAAGCTTATTATTGAAGAGGATTTTCAGCCGCATATGTTTATAGCCATTGTACTCGGCGGGAAGCTGTATAATCATAATTACTATGTATTATATTTTATAATCCCGGTTGTACTGCTGGCTTTATATGATATAAAGAAGAAAGGGGGACTGAATATAAATAAAGATTTAATAATATCTCTCTCTTTAAAAATAGGCTTACTTATTATATTTTACACTATATGTTTTTTTTCAATCCGTTTTGAATCGAAAGCTCTTATTCTGCAGTATGCAGTTGGTCTCCCTTTCTATATGTACGGTTATTATAGTTTATGCAGAGGCGGTAATAAAACTTCAGCATATTACTGATATTTATTGTGAAGCG
>PGXT01000028.1:21895-46506 GCA_002839285.1 Spirochaetae bacterium HGW-Spirochaetae-5
AGGGCGGATAGGGGCGGGGCGTTTTATTTCTAAGAGGAGTCTGCTATGATTAGTATAATAAATTTTCTAAACCGGATAAATCTTTCAAGGCTAAGACCCAGGGCGGAAGTTTCGGGGATGATAGTGATAGTTATATTTCTACTTGATCTGCACAGATTCGGATGGTGGTATTCCGGAAACCAGTGCCACATGAAAATCTACGGTTTGCCAATGCTTGCAGTTGCGGGAATGCCCTTTGTTATATACGCATTGGCTTCGGCTGTGCAGGGGATAATTTCGCGCGGATGGTATATGGTTCTTTATATATTCCGGATTTATCTCTTTCTGCTGGTGCCGGGGATGATAAATGATATTACAATTTCCGGAGTATTTCAGGAACCGGTGTGGTATTCCCCTTCAATATTCAGGCCCTTTGATTTTATGTTTTTAAAGGGGATTGCAGCAATGATGCTGTTAACCGGAGCATATACCGCGGTGTTGGTTCTTCCTATATGGATTGTTGTTCAGGTTTATAAGTTTTTACTCCGTTTTCCGTTTATGCGGAGTATTGCCAGATATTTTTAGAGTGTGAGGACGAATCCCCCCGGCGGGTACGCCGACCCCCTTGATGGGGAAAGGGGGTTAAGGGAAACTTACGCGAATAGCAGTTTTTCACCTTTGGGTACCGGAACGGGCTCACCATCTGCAATAGCGGTTTCAATCCAAAGAAGTATCGCTTCTTTAACATTTGAAAGAGCAGTCTCCTCTGTTTCGCCATGAGCCATACATCCCGGCAATTCCGGGACTTCAGCTATGTAAATATTATCAGTTTTATCCCAGTAAAGAATTATTTCATATTTATTATTCATTAATGAATCCATCCAATAATTTATATTTTATTTGTGATGACTACCTTTTATTCTTACTTGAAAACCTGTTTTTAATAAAAGATTGTATAGTTCATCAAATTCAATGTTTTTATCAGATGATCCGGAAATTATCTTTTTGATAAGTTTTTCGTATTTTCCCATTGTATATAGTTTCCTGACTTATAAAATATACAATGGATATTAACTCAAAATACTGATTTTTTATCAGTTAGTCAAGTTAAATATCCATTGTTAAATATCTATTGTTTTTTGTCCCTATCCGCCCTCTCTGCGCCCCCTCTGTCGCGATGCGACATCAGTCGGCGCTTTTCGGACATCCTGTCCGCGCCTGACACAGAAACATCCTGTTTCTAGTCCCCCATTGGATGGGAGGAGAGGAGATGTGGAATGGTTTGTATTTTTGTAGAGACGCAGCATGCTGCGTCTCTACGGAGTATTTTGTATTTCCCTTTCTCCCATCTCATCATGGGGAAAGGTGCCCGATAGGGCGGATAGGGGCGGGGATTATCCCGCCACCGAAACCGCAGCCACGGACTGCGATACCGTCATCGCGCTTCCGTACTCTGCGTCTGTTACCACGGCATAGATGCTGTAGCTTGCGCCCGATTCAAGTCCGGTGATTGTAAAGGGCGATACCGGATCTGCACCGGCATCGTGACGTGATATTGGTGATTTGACCCCGGGCTCTTCATCTTTACGTGTGAAAATTGAAACGTGACAGCCTGCTTCAGGTGGAAGAAATGAGCATGCAATTTCTCCGGAAGATGAGCCGGGAGCTGCTGTAAAGTTTACAAGAATCTCTTCACCCATCCCTTTGCAGAGCTCAAGTGGTTCGCCGGCGCGTCGGTGCGGGATATTTTCACCTATAAAGGCATTGTAGCCCGAAACATTTTCATCATCGCCGCAGTTGTCCCAGGAATCTTTAACAATACCTGTGATGAATTTCCAGTCATAAACGACAGTTTTAAAAGCGTCCTGTACCTCTTTTTGACCGACAGTTGCAGTACGGTCCTGTTTTTTGTAAACCATCATGTAGCTGGACCCGTTTCTTGTTACTAATACAGCATCTTCCATTCTTCCGCTCCCTTCTTTAATGTAAGAGGGTAATTTTATTCTGGCCATCCGTGGCCTCCTTAAATTTATAATAGGGGTTTAATGCATTTTTAAAACAGAGTTTTTAAAACGCCCCCTGAGCTTGCTGCTCAATACTAATACGATGGAAACCGGAATTTTTTAAAAAAAAATTTTAAAAAAACAAAAAAAGTGAAAAAAAATGAAAAAATTTTTTGTGCTCCAGAGAAGGGAGGATAACGAAGAGATAACGAATGGATAACGAACGGATAGAATAAGGTGCTTTTAAAAAATTCTCCTCTTTCTTTTCAGGGGGAGGCTGCGTATTGATTTACTGTTACATTCTTTTTATTGAAACTGCCAGAATCGAGATTTTTACGATTAGAGTATTTCGTATTTGTTTTAAGTAATTCAAAAGTCTAATGTTTTTAGTCCTTAACTGGTCACGTTAGCAAGTTTGGTTATTGATTACCTTTATGTAGATGTATAAAAAAAGAGTGGACAATTGATTTAAAGTTGTCATATTATAGCGTGTTTTTGAAGAAAAAATGTTAAATATTCAATATATGGGTATAAATAATTATGATGGCTAAAATCAAAACAACTGTAATTGTATTATCAGTATTTTTAATTCTTCTTTATTGTATGGCTTGCAATAAGGGTAAAGATCATCAAAAAAATGATTCAGCAATTGTAACGTTTTTAATTGGTGAATGTTTTGTTATAGATGAAAAGGGTGAACGTAAACTTAATAATGGTGATTTAGTATTTAGTAAAAATACTATTAAAACAAAAGATAAGTCGGAATTAATACTTCAAATTGATAAAGTCGGAATTATCAGGTTAATGTCAAATTCTGAATTTGTTTTAGATGCATTAAATAATAAAGAGAACGGAACTATAATACAGTCAAAGTTCGGGACTTCATTTTCAAGGATAATTAAAAATGATAATACAAAATTTGTAATTAATACACCAACAGTTGTTGCTTCTGTCCGTGGCACAGAATTTTTAGCTGAAAATAATACAGAGAAAACATCTATTCTGGTCAGGGATGGTGTTGTTAATTTGAAATCAATAAAAGGAACAAGCGAGGTGGATCTTGTCAAAGGGAAGAGAGGCGATGAATCAGGTGATGAATTCACTGTGTCGAACTTATCTAAACTTGAGAGTCTTCAATTAAAAAAACTGGCTGTCCGTGAGTACATAGAAAATATAAATGATGATGAAGCTGCTGAAAAGGAAAAAGCCTTTCAAATAGAAGAAAATAAAATCGAAATAGAAATACAGGATGAAATTACCAGGTGGAACAATCTTTCCGGTCTTCAAAAATTAAGAGAACTTGGGAAATCACTTACAGAATTATCTCTTCTCGACGGTAGTAAAATTGTTGGCTGTATAATATCACAAAATGCAGAAAGTATAATGCTGGATACAGGGAATGGTGTAATAAAAATACCTAAAAATGATATAATACGGCGTAATATAGTAAAATAAATTGTGTGAGAACATTATGAAAAAGAAAATAATAATACTGGCACTAATTATTTTTGCGGGTACCATTTTTGATGGTTTTGCAGAAATAGTATATATGAATGACGGACAGATAATTAAAGGTGATGTGCTTCGAGAGGATGATTTAAGTATAACAGTTAAAACAAAATATCAGACACAGAATATCAAAAAAAAACATATTGCCCGTATTATGTACGGTGATCGCGATCTTGAAGAAGTTAATATATTAAAGATTGATGGTTCAATTATTGAAGGTTACCTTGTTGATCAGGATAATAAACAGGTGATAATCAGAAAAGAGAAAACTTCTAAAAATGAAATTATAATTAAAAAATCTGACATTAAACAGATGTCATCTAAATCCATTATACCTCTACAGACCGGTATGTCTTTTAAAGTTGGGGTATTTAATCCACTTAGTTCAAAAGGAGCAAATTTTCAGTCATCTTTAATATTCCTTGGCAGCATTGGTTTAAATTTAACATTTATAAAAAATACAAGGATTTTTATAGAAGGGGGCTTTACGAAATTAGATAGTGATTCCGGGGTAGATGTATATATGCAGGTGATCCCGATTACATTGAACTTAAATTATAATTTTAATATAAGCAATTTCTATATAATACCGCGCGTAGGTGCCGGTTTATCTATGATTGAATTTAATGATGGATTGAATCAGCCAACACAGGGTTACGATTTTACAGCAATCGGCGGAGTAGGTTTAGAATATGAGATCATTGAACGAACTCTACGATTCGGGGTTTTTTCGGATTTTGTGCATTTAAGAGAAAAGAATGCAACACTGAATAATGTTATGGGTGGTGTTGTTATCAGTTACCTGTTTTGATTTTTTTAAGGAAAAACCTGCATTAAAAACACAAGGATTTTATAAGAGGGATTAACATGAAGAAGTTAATATATTTTGTATTTATTTCAATAATAGTATTTACATTGAATTGTGGAGATTCTCCCCTTGAATCGGCTTTAGATTACGAACCAAATTTAGGCCCGGAGATCACTCTTGGCTCTGCATCCGGAAGTATTTATAGCGGTTATGTTTTAAGGACTGGCAGTATAACATTTGATTTTTCGCAGGATAAACCCGGTTATTATAATATTCAGGTACTTGATTCGAGCAATGCCTATGTTTCCGGTACAGGTATTAATGCCTGGATTTCATATAACACTGAGAATCAGATTGTTCCAATAGTTGTCTATTCTCCAAACAGCAGCGCCGGACATGATACTTTTTTTAACGGAAGCGGAACTTTTACAGTACAGATTAATTCCCGGGATTTAAATAATTTCGAATCATCTGATTCGAAAACATTTACTGTGGCACCTTTAAATTCAATTATTTTAGATGGTGCAGGATCGCCCGATGTAAATGGCTGTTATGTAAGAATTACCTCATATAATTTTTTCAGACCTGGAACGCAGTATACTGTAAATTATCGAAAGAACGGTACACCTGAATTTTATATATCTGTTGATGACTCTATGCCGGGCTCACATATCCATACGGGTAATTCTGATGGTTATGTAGAATATTATACTTCATATAATACTACAGTACCTCCGTCTTTGGTTACGGCTAACTGGTTTGGTGGTGTGGCCCCGAGACCGACTTTTTATTTAAATAATTAAGATCAGGATTCTGCCGTATACTTTATTGTGATGCTGCCTGAATCAGGATTCTCAGGATTGGAGGATTTCTTTATTGTTTACCATAAACAATTTAATAGATCTTATAATGGCTGCTGACCTCTGTATATGGTTATGGGGATTCAAGGAATACCGGGATTTACTGAGTGTGAATTAATAGTGTATCGTATAAATACTTTAATCTTTAAAATCATGTTCAGAAATACGTTATTGTTTGAAGTCTGTTATCAGAGTAGTGTTCAGTTGAAAATATATTTCTTCTCTCACTCGCCCTTTCTATACTGATCTTCATGTTTCTCTTCGTTGTGAATCTCTCTCTGTATTTGTAATACAAACTGAATAATAGGCATCTGCCTGCTACATAAACGTGTAGGTCACTCTCTGTCGCAGGTGGTGTGATATTGTATGTATAATTAAATCAATTATACGGGGTAGATTGATGAATTTACTGGATAAAACAATATTTGAATTTTTAGAAGAGCATGCCGATGACAATAAGCTTACTTTAAATAAGGATGATTATAGTATTGAAGAGTATCTGGTGGGGGAATCGGAGGGGTTTTATACTGTTTTCTATAAAGAGGAGGTTATAGGGTCGGTTCTTAAGTATAAAACGGAAATTGTTTTAACCGGTTATTATAAAACTGACGGGGATAAAAAACCGAAGTTGTTTAATTGATGTTATGGGCATTTGTCGTGGGTGGAGGGGTGATTGAGAGATTTTTTTCTGTGACGGACCGGTCGGTCTGAATATGCAAGTTTTAGTGTTTGACATGGAGTATTTTTTATAATTCAGTGTGGTGAAGTGGCGCCCTCACTGCGCCCCCTCTGGCCTCTGGCCATCTCCCCCATGGGATGGGAGGAGAGGTGAAGCGGAATATTTTGTATTTTCCTTTCTCCCATTCATGGGGAAAGGTGCCCGATAGGGCGGATAGGGGCGGGAAGAATAGTGCTGGAGGTTAGTGAGTATGGATTACAAAACAAAACAATACTACAGCACACATGTCCAGGACGCATCGAACCTTTACAACTCCCCGAAGACCGGCGGAGTGAGCCGTTATTTCCGGAGTGCGTTTACCGCCGGGTCTACTGTACTTGATATGGGCGCCGGGTCGGGGCGGGATTTGGTAATACTTGCCGGGCCCCCCAAACCTAAGCCCCCCATACCCCCCGGAGGGGGGCTTGAGATAGTTCAAGATGAGGGTTTCGATGTTTACGGGATTGATGCATCGCCCGAGATGGTGAGCAATGCTGTTACAAATTATCCGCAGCTTAAAGGGCGGTTAATATGTGCATCTATACCGTCCGATGAACTTTACTTTAATATGAAATTTGACGGCATACTCTGCTCGGCAGTGCTGATGCATATAACCGATGACCGGCTCTTTGATGCGGCTTATTGTATAAGGAACAACCTGAAGGAGAACGGACGGCTTCTTATATCTGTTCCTGTGGCGCGTGATGACCTTGACAGTGATAGCAAGACTCTCAAAGGGAGGATGTTTGTTGCGTAGAGTTTTTATTATTATACTCCTTTATTTTAGGGATTGGTGTATTCTGAATATGGATTAGTGGTGAAGATATTGTGATTTTTTAGGTTGGAAGCTAATGTTGTTTTAATAAGATAATTACAATATATAAGTAATCGTAAATTTGTATTATTTATCAATATAATTGGAGTTATACGATGTTAGAAAAGAAAGAAATACTAAAAAAAATAAATTGTCTGATTGTTAGTGTTGAAAATAAAATTAAAAGGTTTGATTCAGAAAATATTCATAAAATATTTTTAGATGAAATCAAATATCATTTTATTTTCCTGAAAAACTACGCTCAAAATGATTTAGTGTATAATTTTAATAACGATTATAAAAAATATATACCTAAAAAGATTATTTTTACTTTTAAATATTTTTTAAGTGATGATGATATAATATCAGATGAAAATATATTCGGTCTACTGGATGATTATTATAATTTTGTTTCGCTAATATATTTATTAAGAGGGGATAATGAAAAAGTACCAATTGATAAGATTTTGTATTACCCTAAAACAATTAGTGAACTTGATTTTCTAATTACTGAATTAAAAAAAAATACTCAAGTTTATGATGTATTAGATTTCAATACTATTATCATAACAGCACATGATGTAATTCAGAAAAAGCTTCATGATTCTCATGAATATAAAGAAAAAATTCATAATATGCTTAATCTATTAAATAATCTTTATTTTTCGAATGTTATCAAAAATGAAGTTAAAGATCTTATTTATTATGTAATTAACTATATAATTAAAGAAGATGATATTTTAGATGATAATTTACCTCTTTATGGATTAGTCGATGATATTGTATTCTTGAACATTGTAATAATGTGGTCATTGAATAGTGTGACTGATATTTATAGAAGATCATTTAATGATGATAATTTACCAAATTGGGATAAATGTTTGTCATTTATGCAATTTGAATCGCTACTTGCTGAACTGGATATAAAAATTGAAAATAATAATATTGATCTTAATATTATAAATAAAATCTATTTATTTCAAGCATACATCGATGGTACTTGTAATTCAACAAAAGTTATAATTGTTGATGATATTTATGATATTAAATCAGCAATAGTCCTTTTCTACTTAATTGGTTTTGCTACCAGAGAGTTGATGATCAATACAAAGAATGAATATACTCAACCAAATGAAGGTGATTTATTTATTCAAAAAACTACAAATAGTGATAATGAAATAATAATAAAAATACTCAGGTTTATTAACAGTGAATATCATGAGAATGGTCAGCTATTTTGGTTTTCTAAATATCGTGAATTTAAAAAGAACAACAAGGGCTATAGAGTTAACAACAAAGAAGAAAAACATGGTTTATTTAAAAGTAGATTTCTTTATGAACTTGGTAATAATATAATTCCAATACAAAATGATTGTGAGGAATTAATTGATCAACATGAAATTAGTAATAATCTAGATATTTATGGTTTTATTTATACTGTAATTAGAAAAGTTGTTTATATAAAAAATAAGGTATATCTTCCCTCGATAATTATTAATTGTGATGATTACAAAAAATTTATTTTAAATATTAAAATGGGTTCAGAAATAATATCTGTAAATAATACGAATATATCTTTTCCGATTTATATTGATAATGTTGATAATTCAGGTAAAATTAATGATATAGAAAAAATTTCAACAATTATTCATTCATTGTTTTTAAATACTTATAAGAGTTTTTATTATAAATATATTAATTTAAAATTTAATGAGGATAAGAACATTTTTAAAATCTGTGAAACAAATGAGATTCCATTAACAGTAATTACAGATTTCACTGATATTTTTTATTTATATTGTACTAAAGGGATGGATTATAATGACCTTCGGAATCATAAGGTATCATATATTGATCCATTACAAAAAAAAATATTGAGTCATTTTACAAAAGAGGTATTAGTTATAACTGAAGAAGTAAGTGTTTGTCTAGTACCTGATTCCCCATTTACAAGTTTCTATAAAAAAATAATAAATGAAACAGCATTAAATAATTCAAAAGTATGGAAAAGGTTTAAAGAAATGTATAAATCTTTTCTGTCTACTAACTTAAAAAACGAAGAGAGTATAGCTTCATTTAGTAGTTTGTTATCGGCAGTGAAGGAAATTCCAAGATCACCAGAATGGTTAAAGGATTTCAAAATTGATTTTCAAAAATGGATACTGATTGAAACTGACGAAAAATATAACACAATAATTAATTATATTTCAGACATAATTAGTAGTGAGACTGATCCATTTCCAACTATTTTGATTTTAACTGATTCTATTTATTTGGAAAACATTAGAGATGATGTTTATTCTAGATTTCCTTTTTTTAAAGAAAAAATTATTATATCACAGGTAAAAGAAAGCGTTATAAGCTTATCTGCATTTGATTATTTATTAATATCTGATTTTAATGTAAGTAAACATCGAGTTCTTTATAAATATTTTTTTTCAGGTAAATTTAAACTTATAAAATTATTCATTCATAACATATTCTATTCCAATTGGTCGCAGGAGATATCTAGAGTAAATTATGCAATACAACAATTAAATACTAGAAATTATAGTTTAGAACCTACATTCGAGAATTTTATTAAATTATTAAACAATAGTTGGTCAAATGAATTACAGGAATTTAGTAATAATGCAAATACGGAAAATAGTGAGGAATATCAGTTTATTTTTGATCAACAAAGTAGAGATGAAGCATTCAATTATTTTTTGAATAATAATAAAGATGATTTACAAAAAGAGATTTTAGAGATAGTTCCTGTAACTTTTACAAATAAAGGATGGGCATTTTTCCCAATTAGTAAAATATTTCATCTAAGCAATGGTAGAAGTATTCCTTGTGAGGATTTACGACCAGGTATGGAAGTTCTATTTTCGGATAGAAATGAATATGGATTTGATGAAGGTTTATCTCGTGAGCTACTACTTATTGATTATGTAAAAAATGAATATGGGAATACACAAGAATGGAGGAATTTGCTCAAACAAAAATTTTCAGAATGCAACGAAAATATCGAAATGCTTCAGAAAAGAGTAAATAGTATAGGTATAAAAATAGAAACTCAAACATTGAGGAATTGGTTATTTTCTGACTATCAAATAGCAACACAAAATTATCGACATATGGAACTAATAATAGAGAATTGGAGTAACAGTGATAAAGATAAAATAGTGAATTCGGCAAGAAAATTTAAATCAATGATGCAACGATTTTCAAAAAGAATAAAAAAACAAATATTTCAGCAACCGGAAATACTTCATTGGACATTGGAGGAAATTGATAAAAGCAATATAATTGAGGGTTTGAATATTGAGATGCTCAATAAAGTAAATCGTGACGATTTGCTAAAAATAATTGATAAAGTTATTAAAAGCACCATTGTTGATACAGTACAGTATGTTGATGAAATAATTGGTAGGCAAATGAAATGATATTTTTTCCGGATTATAATAATACTGAAATACAATCTTTAAACTTTGGTGAAATGAAAGTTTATCAAATGTTTCATCAACTATATGGGTACGATGATTGGTTTTGCCTTCATTCCGTAACTCTTCCGAGACATATTACTCAGTCAGAAGGAGAAGCTGATTTTATAATTATTGGTCCAGTAGGTTTGTTTCTTTTTGAAGTAAAAGGTGCAACCAGTATAAAAATACGTGATGATGGTAAGTGGCAATTTTTTAATGGTAATAAATCATATATCAAAAAAAATCCTTATCACCAAGCACGTGAAAATTTAAATACAATTGTCCATGAGTTTGAAAGATATTGCAGACATAATAATATTAGACCGTTAAAGCCTATTTCTGACTTTGCTGTAATATTTACTTCATTAACTGAGAGACCTCAAGGCCTTGAAAATGATTGGAAACAAAAAACCATATTATATCAAGATTTGGAAAATATAAATGTTTTTAAATCACGTATTGATAATTTGATAAATACAACTAAAGAATCAGTAACAAATTTTTATCAGCTCCCATTTTATAAGTGCACAACGGATTATATTTCTATTCTTAAAGAGTTTATTAGAGCAAAGTTTTATATACCTCCTGGGGTTTTGCAATCTATAGAGTATGCTGAATATGATATGAAAAGATTGACTGATCAACAAGCTGATATTTTAATAAAGTTATCTGTAAATCGTAGAATATTAATATCGGGAGCAGCTGGAACAGGAAAGACAATACTTGCAAAAAAAATAGCTATAGAAAAATCTTTTAGTGTTAAAAAAGTTCTTTTTGTTTGTTTTAGTGTTCTTATTTCTACAAAAATCCAATCTGATTTAGAAACATTTCATGAAACTATTGATGTGCTTACACTTAATGAATTAATTCGTCAATTATCAGGTATGAATTGTAATATTGATGATATAGATGAATTGGAAACAGCCATTGAATTGATAATTGAAAATACTGGTCATGATAAATATGATTATGTAATTGTTGATGAAGGTCAAGATATTCTTACAAATAAATTGTTTTCTATTTTAAATGCAGTTTTAAATGATGGAATTGAAAATGGTTGTTGGGCAATTTTTTACGATCCATTTTTTCAATCAGATATTTTTAGGCGTTATGATCCATTATTTGTTGAATCGCTTATTAAAAAGTCGGGAGCAACGCAATATCCATTAGTTGAAAATCTTAGGAACTGCAGACAGATAATTAAAGATACTAAGTTTGTTACTGGTTATCCATTAAACTGTCATGATGATATGAAACATGATGGAAGGGTAGTTATTATTCCATGGATTGAGCCTCAAGAGCAGATTAAGTTGATTAAAGAAAATTTGGAAATGTTTTCAAAACAGGATATACCTGTGACTGGTGATATGATAGATATTGTATCACTAAAAGGTGAAGATCAAGCTGTTTGGAAGGAACTTGTTGGTTCAAATATTTTTGATTATCATCTAGAACGGCTAACTAAAATAAATGTAACGAAAAGGGATAATATTGTAGGACTTAGTAGTATATACAGATACAAAGGACTTGAAAACTCAATCGTGATAATCACTGATTTTGATACAGAAGTTAGTGATAAGATTCGCTCTTTAGTTTATACAGCAATGACACGTGCTCGTGTCAATTTAATAATTCTTATAAAAAGTAGCGCGCAGAAAAATTTGGTAAATCGAAAATCTAAATTTTAAATGGAAGAATCATAATGAGTGTAATAAACAAAAAAAGAAATCAAATATTAAAGGACTTCAAAAGATTGGCGTATGGCCCTCTTTATGGTAAAAATGAAATTTTATCAATTTATCCAAATAAACTTTATTGTACTGGTATTCTTTATCCTGTTTGTACTAGTTCACTTGATGAAAAAGAGACTGATTTAGATGATGTACAAATGAATGATGAAGATGAATCGAATGAAGATGTAATGCCAATATTCAGCGCAAAAAATGTAGATGTTACTGAAAATGATGATTCAACATTAGAACTAAAAGGACCTACATACGCATCATCGATGGGGTTAACCCTAAGAATAAAAACAGAATCAAAATTGAAAATTAAAATAAAGTATTCTAAATACAATGAAATAAATGATAATTCTAAAAAGTTCTGGAAAGAATCAACAAAAGAGATTATTGAAGATCTAAATCCGATGGTCAATGCCTTGGGAATAGGAAATTCATTTACAAAAGAATTTGAAGATGTTGATATTTATTGTATAAAGAGATTGGATGGTGATTGTTTTGTTTTGTTTACAATAATGGTGATTAATTCAATGAATAGAAATTGTTCTACCGAAAAAAAAATTATGCCTGATAATTTAATTTATAGACCAGAAATTATTGTCTCGTTCGAATCAAATGAAGATAAATTTAGACCTCTTAGAACTGCTTTTAAAGAAACACAGCACTTAAATCCATCAGAATTTTTAATTTTTTCTGGTAATCGATTATATGGTAGGGGTCATAATTGTGCTATAGAAGTTAATACATCATGTGATCAGATCAAAACTGAATATGTTCCAGAAATAAAACCTAAAAGCATTTCAACTGAAATTTATGGTGTTAATAATGATATTTTAAAAGCAGATTGGCATTCAAACGCTACCAAGGGGGAGTTGATATCAAAATTATATGATTTTGTTGTGTTATATGAACAATGGATAAATGATCAGAACTTAAATTCTTTTTCTGATGATGAAACAATAAGTACAGATGTTCTCAGAAAAAATAAGCAGGGATTTTTAATAAATAAAAATCTTTGCAATGCGATTGTAAAAAGAATTAAAAATGGTATTAAAATTATTGAAGATAATAATTTGGCATTTGATGTGTGGAAACATTCGAATAGAGCTGTAAATGATCAATATTGTCAGAGAGTTAAGTTTCGCGATCATGAATTCAAAGGACAATTGATTTATCGTCCATTTCAATTAGGGTTTTGGTTATTATCTCTTGATGGTATTGTAAATGATAATTCACATGATAAAGAATTGGCGGATATGCTTTGGGTTCCTACTGGTGGTGGTAAAACAGAAGCTTATTTAGCTGTAACCGCTTTTACAATTTTATTTAGAAGACTCACGAAAGGGTGTTCATCTGAAAAGCCTAATGGACTTGGATTATCCGTGATTTCGAGGTATACTCTTCGACTGTTAACTGCACAACAGTTTGAAAGAGCTGCTACATTGATGTGTGCACTCGAGAAAATACGTAAAGAAAATCCGATAGAGTATGGAGATGATAATTGGCCAATCCAACTTGGTTTATTTGTTGGTGCGGGTGTAACTCCTAATTTTGTAAAAAAAGGGAATTATGGTGAGTCTGATAATAAAACAGTGGAAGAACTTATTCGGAATTCAACAGAGAATAATAACTTAATGCCTTTAAAAAAATGTCCTTGGTGTAATTCTGAATTAAAAATTTTGAATAATCGGGATATATATGACAAAGAAAAAAATTCATATTTTTTAGTTAATGTACCTTACGTTCAAAAAAACTACGATCTTCAAATCCATTGCCATAACGATATGTGTGATTTTTATAAGGATAATTTCAAATTTGGAATACCAGTAATTTTTGTTGATGAAATGATTTATCGAAGATCCCCAGCTATGTTAATAGCAACAGCAGATAAGTTTGCAATGATGCCATTTAAGTCACCTGACTTCAAACGATTATTTTCCAAGGTTAGGGATTATAAAGGTAAAGGGAATAATGTTAATTTATCTGTTAGACCACCTGATCTGATTATTCAGGATGAACTTCACCTTATGAATGGTTCTTTAGGTTCACTCTTTGGGTCATATGAATCCGTAATGAACATTATCCTTGAAAAAATTGCGACTAGTCAGAATATTATTAATTATAAATGTAAGATAATTGCTTCTACTGCCACACCTAAAAACACAGATATGCAAATTAAGCTTCTTTTTAATCGAGAAGCAATGATGTTCCCGCAACCATTAATTAGTTTTGAAGATACTTGGTTTACTCAATTTAGGGCAAGTGATAAAGACAGATCTTATAATGGTTTATTTCCCACTGGTAAACCGATCAAAACAGCATCAAGACAAATAGCAGCATATCTTTTAGCTTCTGCAACTTATCAAGTTACTAGCAGCGTGGAACAGAAAGAAAGAAAAAACAAAGATAATTATTACTTGGCAAAGCTAGATGATACTGAAAATTATAAAACATTGACTACATATTTTAATGCTATAAGAGAATTAGGTGGTTTTGCTGCTATGATTGGTGATAAAGAAATTCAATCATGGCATAAACAAGCGTTGTCATTACTAATGAATGATGAAAATATTGATTCTGATTATGCAGAGATATTAAAAGGATTAAAAAAGGGTGCTGAAATATATCGGTATATCAATGCACGCGAATTAACGGGTAGAATTGATAGTAGTGAACTTTCTAAAATGTTAGACTCCTTAACAAACAATGAAAATTTACCGGATATATTGCTTTGCACTAATATGATTTCTGTAGGGATAGATATCCCATTGATGAATATTATGATGGTTATGGGGCAGCCAAAGTTAACATCGGAATATATACAAGCTACAAGTAGAGTTGGTCGTCATGAACCCGGACTTGTAGTTACTCTTTATAATCCTTTTCGAATAAGAGATCTTTCTCATTTTGAGTATTTTACTTCATATCATCAGTCATTATATAAGTATGTTGAACCCGTAACTGTAACCCCTTTTACTGAACCAGTATTTATTAGAACAATGCATGCACATATGGTTTCATGGATTCGAATACTTTATGATAAAGATGAAAATAATATACTTGGTAAAGATTCTAATAATCAAAATGACAGATCAAGAGATTTAGAGAATTATTTATTTGAATATAAGAAAAGTGTAGAGGATTTTATTCTAAAACTTTACAGTGATCCAGGTCAACAAAAAGTTATTATTGGATATTTTGATAAATGTTTTATTGAGAATAAAACATTTATTATGGAGAAATATGGTAAATCATCACCAAAATATATTTTACCATTCAATAATGGTCATGATTGTGATGGGGATGACTATTTACTTCAATATTATGGAACGGATCAATCTCTGATTGCAAGAGTTAAAGAAACAATGTCAAGCTTGAGAGAAGTTAGCGGTGAGTGCAGATTGAAAGTGAGGATTTAGAGATGAGTATAGTTTTAAAAAATGAATCAATTAGAGAATCCACTTTTATTTTTACATATGGACCTGGTTCAGTAGTTGAACTTAATCAACATCTTACTTTGATGATCTTGGGACTTGATTTTTGGGATCATGAATATATAAAGGATCAAAAAAATATAATTTTTGATGAAAGGTTTAGAAAAACTTTGAACGTTGATAATTTCATTAAGGTACCCGTGCCTGAAAAAAGAAATATCAAAAGCAATGTGAGTTGTTTGCCAGTAAAAATATTTCCGGATTGGCAAATCTGCAGTAATCCAAAATGTGGTAGATTATTTCGGTTTAGTGATGTTAAAGACACTCTCAATGATTTGAGAGAAAAATATTTCGCTGCTTGGCAGAATGATAAGGCTATTATTCAATTTGAACCATTTAATAGAGTAATATGCCCTTTCTGTAAAAGAGGGGGTTATATACTGAATCATTGTACATCAGCTGGTGATATCTCTAGACAATGGGATAAAATCAGAATGGAATCGTTTACTCCATGTCATTCTTTTAGATGGATTACTATATGCAAAAATGGTCATATTGATGATATAGATCTACATGCATTCATGGGTGGGCATGGTGGAGAATTATACTATTTTATCAATGAATCAGGAGTAAACCTAAGTGATTTAAAAATTAAATATAGAAGTAGTTCTGGGGCTAAGGATATCATAAAATCAATAAGTGACCTAATGTATAACGACCCATTTATAAATTCGGTGGCATGTAATGGTACACGCCCATGGCTTTTAAGTGATAATCAGGAATGCTTATGCAAAAAAGGAAATGGTCTTCAGTTTGTTCAGAAAGGTGACAGTTTAGTTTTTTACCCATCTCTATTGTCATCGTTAAAAATTCCACCAGAGACCCAATCTGATAATATCTTAGTGAAAATTAATTACATAATTGCCAATATGCTAATTAATGATAAGGATTTTTTATTAATTAAGGCGAATTACATCGAAAGTTGTGATAAAAATGGAGCTTTTGAATCCAATCATTATTTAGTTGAAGCTTATGACCATGTCAAGGGAATTTGTAAGTATCTACATAAAATCGATATTCCAATAGAGCTGTATGATCAAGTTAGCAATCTTGTACAATATGCATTTATTAATCTTGAACACAAAATTGATTGTGCTGATGATATCTCTTCTGATTATGAGGATTCATTATATAAATATAGATATGATGAATATAATAAATTGAATACTGATGCGGTGTATCAGGATCAATATATTAGTTATCACTCAGATCTATATGATGAAACATCTTCAATAGGTAAATTTATTAATAAAGTAGTAATTGTAGATAAACTTACAATTACTCATGCACTGGATGGTTTATATCGGGTTACAAACCCTTTGTTTGAATTTGGCACAGAGGATCAATCTGCTCAAAAACAACCAATCGCATCAAAAATAGGAGGGAAGAGAATAATACCAGCTATAGAAATGGCGGGTGAGGGGATTCTTATATTATTTAATGAATCTAGATTAAATAAATGGTTTAAAAAAAATCAAAGCATTTTCGACAAAAGATTTGATAACAATACTCCAATGAAAAAAAATTTGCATGTATCTGATGTTTACGGTTGGGCGTTGACGTATCTATTGCATTCATTTTCGCATTTTTTTATGAATAGCTTAAGTTTTGTTTGTGGATATAATGTAGTATCTTTAAGAGAAGTTCTTTATTGTTCAGATGAGTTTGAAACAAAAATGATGGGAGTTTTGATAACTACATCATCATCAGACACTGATTCTTCAATGGGGGGGCTTGCTTATTATGGAAATCGTAAGCCTTTTAGTGAACTGATTGAAAATACAATAGAGTCAATATCTATTTGCTCAAATGATCCTGTATGTCGACAACAAAAACCTGTTGAATTTAGTAATAATTATTCTGCTTGTTTTCATTGTTTAGTTCTTCCAGAAACTTGTTGTGAGTTAAGAAATGATTTTTTAGATAGAATGTGTCTTGTTGGTGATGGTAGAGGTGATGAATTATTGGGTTATTTTAGTAAAAGTCTGGATTAGCAAATTATAAATGTACAAAATAAAAAATATAAAATAGTGAAGATTGACAAAATAAAAATTATAGATCTTTTTGCAGGTCCTGGTGGCCTCGGTGAAGGATTTTCTTCATACCTATATGAAAATAATCAGCCTTTTCAAATTGCTTTATCTATAGAAAAAGATTCAGTAGCTCATCAGACTCTTGAACTTAGAAGTTTCTTCAGGCAGTTTAACAAAGTTCCTGATGAATATTATTCTTATCTCAAGAGAGAGATTTCTAAAAAAGAATTATATGATAAATTCAAATATGAATCTGACCATGCCATAAATGAAGCATTATGTTTAGAATTAGGTAAGGATAATCACGAGGATATAGATAAAAAAATTAAAAAATCTATTGGTGATAATAAAAATTGGTTACTTATCGGTGGACCTCCATGTCAGGCATACTCATTGGCCGGAAGATCTCGAAGAACGAATGATATTGAATTTGAAAATGATCATAAACATTTTTTATATAAGGAGTATCTTCGTATAATTGCCCATCATAAACCTGCTGTATTTGTAATGGAAAATGTTAAAGGTTTACTGTCATCAAAGCTTGATAGTGAAAGAATTTTTCCGCAAATATTGAATGACCTCAAAAGACCAACCAGTTACGTTGAAAATTCAAGTTTAAAACAGGCAAATTATAATATTTATTCACTTGTGAAATCTATAGGTGATGTTGATTTCAAAGATTCAGATTATGTAATTAAAGCCGAGGAGTATGGTATCCCTCAAACTCGTCATAGAGTTATCCTCGTCGGTGTTCGCAGTGATTTTAAAATTGTACCTGACATTATACAAAAAAAAGAAAGATTTGTTTCTGTCCGTGAATCCATTTCAGATTTGCCACGTATTGCCAGCGGTGTTTCGAATAGAGAAAAAACAACTGCTTCCTGGTCTGATTCAATAATAAAAATTAAAAAATACAGTTTTTGGGCTAAAGAAAACAAAAAAATTAAAGAAGTGATCGAATCTCAATTACAAGAATTTAATGAGTTAAATTTAAACAGTAGTGATTTTATTGAATTAGAAAAGAAACATGAAATGTCAGATTTTGTTAAAAAGAATTTATATGATAAAAAACTGAAGGGTGTTATTAATCATTCATCAAGAAGTCATATCATAAAAGATCTTCACAGATATTTGTATCTTTCATCTATGGCATCAATTGAAAATAAATCGCCAGTTATGAAAAACTTGCCGATAGAATTGTTGCCATATCATAAAAATGTTGAAGCTGCTGTTGCTGGTGAAAAATTTGCTGATAGATTTAGAGTTCAGATATGGGATAAACCATCTACAACTATTACAAGTCACATAGCAAAAGATGGACATTACTTTATTCATCCTGATCCTGCACAATGCAGAAGCTTGACTGTTCGAGAGGCTGCCAGACTTCAGACTTTTCCAGATAATTATTTTTTTGAGGGACCACGAACAGAGCAATACAAACAGGTGGGGAATGCTGTCCCACCATTGCTGGCACGACAAATTGCGGAAGTAATACATAAAATATTTTTAAAGATTCAGAATGACTGACAAAAGGTCAATTCCATCTATAGTGGAAATAAATTATCTTAGAGATAAGTTGATTAAGTGGTTTGATGTGTATCAACGGGATTATCCATGGAGAAACACGAACGATCCTTTTAGAGTTCTAATCGCAGAAATTATGTTAAGAAGAACAAAAGCAGATCAGGTGAAAGACGTATATAGAGAATTATTTAATACATATCCAGATATTGATGCGTTAGCAAATGCCGGTGATGAATTAAACGGTATTTTATATCACCTTGGGCTTCAGTGGAGGCAATCTGCTTTTAGAAATGTAGTAAGTGATATTAAGATTAAATATAATTCCAAAGTACCGGAAACACGTGAAGAATTGAAAAAGTTAGAAGGTGTTGGGGATTACGTCGCTGGAGCCGTGTTGTCAATCGCAATGAATAAAAATGAATGGATCGTTGATAGCAATATTGTTAGGTTATTCCAACGATATTTCGGAATAGAAACCTCGAAAGAAGGGAGAAGAGATAAACATATTATTGAATTCTCAAAGATTTATTCATCAGACGCTGAGCCTCGAAAAGCAAATTTAGCAATATTAGATTTTACAGCAATAGTGTGTAAACCTGGGAAACCTATTTGTGGTGACTGCATTATAAATACTAATTGTGTCTATTTTAAAACATGTTTGGACAATAGAGTGTCAGTATGACTATTTTAGAAAAATCCATTAAAATATTAAATGTAATATTTCTGTATTGCAAAATGGGAAATTAACTATGCCTGTTCTGCATCCATTACCAAAACAACCCGACCTCAACATCCCGGCCCTTGAAAGGTCCCTGGATCTCTCAAGCCTTACAAACAGCTACAAACTCTACTGGTTTGCAGCTTTACTTGATGAAATAAACAGATGCAGCGCCGAAATATCATTCCGCAGAATGATAATTCTGATGATATCAAAATGCTGGTACTCTGTACTGAAGTTCAGGCTTAATTTCGGCTCACTTGATATGCTTCACCGGCTTGTGCATTATATACATGAAAAGTATAATTTAACCGCAGAGATAACCGAAACAGAACTGTTAAAGTTTCTTGAAAATATTGAAGACTTCGAGTTTGAAAAAGCTCTGATCAATTTTACTAAATATGTTCCTTACAGATTTCTCTCGCCATTCTACGAGGATAAACTGCGGGGTATTCATGATCATCTTAAAAACAGTATAATCGAAGAGTTAAGCTGTAAAGATGACAGGGCTGTTTACCGCATAAGATCATCTGACTCAAAGATAGAGATAAACTACAACTGGTTTGAATACCTCTACTGTAATACTGCAATAGTAACCGGCTGGCACAGATACAGGCTTGTTGAATTTCTGCAGAGAAGAAACCCCAATGTACCCTCTGTCATAGACAAGATAGAAGCCCCGCAGAAACGGAATCTATCAGAAGCCAGAAATTTCTGGAAAAAGATCATAACCGCCATTCAAAGTCCCCCTCCGGGGGATTTAGGGTGCCGTGGGTATAGCGGCAGTGAGAGTGCAGGAGCAATAAAAGACATCTACACCGGCCAGCGGATAGAAAGTTCCGACATGAGCCTTGACCACTTTATCCCATGGAGTTTTGTGCTTCACGACCAGTTGTGGAATCTTGCCCCTGTATCAAAGAGAGTAAACAGCAGCAAGAGCGATCTCCTCCCTGACCTTGATAAACATCTTGAATCATTTATAGACCTCCAGTTTATGGCATACATAACAGCTATCGAATCCGGTATTAAAAGTAATGCACTTGAGGATTATTATATACTTGGTGCAGGAAATAATACTTCAACACCGGTGCCCCCTCCGGGGGATAGGGGGTACTCTCAGGGGATAATCCGTGAATCTGATTTTAAAGGAATACTAAGAAACACAATAACACCTTTGCACCGTATCGCGCAGAACCAGGGTTTCGGGCTATGGAGATAAAATACATGGACATCACAAACTACTACACCGCTAACGCATCCAGATACATAGCCGACACCTTCAATTCCGACATGAGTGAAATCCGAAACAGATTCCTCTCATCTCTCACTCATCAATCGGAAAGATGTCACAGCATGACAGAGGGGGCGGGAGGCATAACAATCCTCGACGCAGGCTGCGGCTCCGGCAGAGACTCAAAGGCATTTAAAGAATCCGGTTTCGATGTCTACGCAATGGACGCATCGGAATCAATGGTTGAACACTGCAGAACAATTATTGGAGACCGGTGCCGTCTCGCCGCATTCCAGGAATACCATACAGATATTAAATTTGACGGAATATGGGCATGTGCCTCTCTCCTCCATCTTAAACCGGAAGAGCTCGATGCTGTCCTGAAAAAGTTTACCCGATTTCTGAAACCGGGCGGTGTCTTTTTCATGTCATTTAAATATGGAGAAAAGGATTACATAAAAGACGGCAGATATTTCAACTGCCATACATCAGAAACAATAACAGAACTTCTTAACACCCTTGAAGAGGCAGAGATAATAGAAAACTTCATCACATCTGATGTAAGGGAAGGGCGCTCCGGCGAGAAATGGGTTAATGTGATTGTGAGAAATAAAAAGACCGGATCTTTATAATAATGCAGCCGGTTGTTATGAATGAAAAGCAGGTATCTGATCTGGTTGAGGTATTGCTGAATGAATCTTTTTGAATAATAGCAATTATTAACAAACTTTATACACGGCATTATTTTTTATCAATAACTATAATATCTGGAGTATAACATGGAAACAACTGACAAAAGTTCACAAGCTATTTCCTGGATCAGAAATAATTTATTATTTATGATAATATTTATTTTATTAATATTTTTTATAAATAATAAATTAGACAGATTTGAATCTTTAATCTATGAATCTATTGTCCCGCCGAAAGTTAGTTTAGATTTTCAAAATAAGTCCGGTGTTGCCAGAATTAAAACTTCATTTACAGATATTTTAATTGCATCTGACGGTTCAAGGAAAAGAGATAATGGTTATGAGTTAAAGCTGAAGGTCATTAACCCCTCTTCTATTTATTTACATATTATTAATACTGAATTCAGGCATATTGGTTCTGATAAATCAGCAACATGTAATGATGTAAATATAATAGTACGCCCTGGTTCTTCAAAAGTATTGACTTGTTTTATTTCTGATTTATCTGATTCAGAATTAGACTCGATTGAAGTAAGGGTAGATTTTGAGCAGATGTCATCCCGATAGCAAGGGATACATCCCCATAACTGCAGATTAGGGATTGAAATAAATTTACAAGAAGTAAAAGCCGGCAAGGAAGCCGGCTGAGTGCACTGCAGCTGAACAGGACGTTCATCTGCAGTTTTTCCTGAAAGTAAATAATCACCACAAGACAAGGCCCTCCGCCCTCGAGGTGACGCGGGCGACAGGACACGAAGTCCTTAGTATGGAACGCAGACAGGATGTAAAAAAAGCGTTCCACTGTGATGCGGCTATTCCCTTCGCAAAGGTTTAGTATATAACAAAATTCTGAACAATGATTCATAAGATTAAAGGATTGATAGGATTATATAATCCGGAACAATAAGTTCCGATGAATTAAAAAAGTACCACCATCTAAATCATGTAAATCCTTAAATCCCCGTAATCCTTGTTCAGACAAAAGAAACACCCGGTAACAAACATTCCCTATGAATTACAAAAAGTCTCCTAATCTAAATCCCCATAATCCGTGATTTAGACAAAAGAAGGAATTATTGTTTTATAAAATCCCCATCCATGTAAAGAGTGTCAGCACTCAAATCTGCTTCGGTTTCCCATTCAAGGAAGTAGCCTCCTTAGCACGAAATGTTTTGATAGTTCTCATTATTCCAGTCCTTTAATCTTAAAAGTAGTCTCTCCATTGATTGCCAGCTGCCAGTTGGCATTTAGTTCATCACGGTGGATTTCAATCCAGGCCTCCACAAGTTTCCGTTTAGAAATTGGAAGTGACCCTTCAAGAATCCGTCCATCTTCAATAGCAAATACTGCAACATCTCCCTGATACTCCGCATGAATATGCGGCAGGTGATGCTGTTTATTGTCACGGTAAAACATCCGGACAATAATTCCAAAAAACATTGAAATGGTTGGCATATTTGTTCCTTTCGCTTTAGGATTACGAACATTTTTTTTACAGATTTGTTACGAATTCAGGAATATATAAATTTTATAATAGAACTTACATTTAGTATAATGAAACTTTTAAAGATGTTTTGTCAAGAATGAAACTATATTGCTCTTCCATATAAAAAATCAAATCCGTCACTATCAGACGATTCATATTGAATAGCTGTCTGAACCATGATTCATAGGATTAAAGGATTGATAGGATTATATAATCCGGAACAATAAGTTCCGATGAACTACAAAAAGTAACCCCATCTAAATCACGTAAATCCCTTAATCCCCGTAATCCTTGTTCAGACAAAAGAAAGATTCCGTAACAAACAGTCCCTATGAAATACAATAAGCACCCGCTTCTAAATCCGCGTAATCCTTTAATCCGCGTAATCCGTGATTCAGACAAAATAAATATAAACTGAAACTTTTTTTTAAATAAACAGAAAAAGTTTTATCATGCATACTCCCGCCAGCGTATTATATAATTTTTTATGAAGGAGGCAGTTATGATTTTACATGGGATATATGAAAACGGTAATATTAAAGTAAAAGGGAAGAATCTTCCTATGATTAAAACCGAAGTTGAAATAATAATTAAAGACAAACCATGGCAGAAAAAGATAAAAAAAGTGAAAATTAAAGGTGAACCTGTATCTGAAACTATAGTAAAAGCCAGGTATGAGGAATGAATCTTTTTATAGATACATCAACACTCGTTAAACGTTATGTAGATGAAAAAAATTCTGATAAAGTTGATGAGTTGTTTCTAAAAGCGGATTCAATTGAAGTTTCTTCGATAACAAGGATTGAACTTAATTCCGCATTTGCCAGAAGACTTTTCGATAAATCTATTGATAAAAAATCGTATGAAATGGCATTGACAGAGTTTAATAATGAGCTGGTTTTTTTTAATATAGTCACTTTCAGCGGCAGTGTTGAGGTCGAAGCGGTAAATCTGATAAGGAAGTATCAAATGAAAACTTTAGATGGTGTTCAGCTCGCATCAGCAAGGTTGAGTGGCAGAGATTCATTTGTGACATCTGATAAAAGATTATATGAGATAGCATTGAAAGAGCTGCCTGTTGAATGTATTTATGTATGAATTATTATTTCGGATTTTTATTAAATGCAATGTCGGAAGAGAATGAGAACAGATAATGTTATTAAAAGAGAAGGTTTCAGTGCGTTTGCAGAGAGACTTGATCCTGTGGAGCTTGAAAGATTTATAGTATTATTAAACAGGGAAAAGTTTGATTATACCAAATGGCGTAAAGATCTTTTTGAAGATATGACAATTGAACAGATATCTGAAGAGGCAGAAAAGTTTTCAGCGGGTTTGGAAAAAAATAATATCAGGCGAACTGCCATGAATGCGATAAAAAAGTCATATAATGAAATTCCGGAAACAATCAATGTGCCGGAAGAGTTTATAAATAAAAAAGGTGAAATAATATTTATTGTTGAGGATGAAGAACAACCCGTAAGGCGTAAGACTTTGAAAGATTTTTATGGTGCAATCCCTGACTTCCCGGAGAGA
>PGXT01000028.1:46538-48247 GCA_002839285.1 Spirochaetae bacterium HGW-Spirochaetae-5
AAACGTGATGGATTTAAAGCTTTATTTGAAAAGCTGGATATTGTTGAGGCTGAAAGATTTATAGCATTGATTAAAAGAGAAGATTTTGATTATACCAAATGGCGTAAGGATTTATGGGAGGATATGACCGTAGATGAATTATCATCAAAAGCCATGGAATACCAGAAGACTGAAAAGGGAGTATAGTACAGCCTGCAGATGATCAGCATAAAGATACTTGAATAAGTAAATCTTAAATGATTCCCATTGAAAATCGCGCAGAGATGCTCCTTACTTATCTTGAAAGAGAAAACACGGCATCATGCCAAAACCTATGTCTACTACCGCGACAGCGGATATACTACTGCATATGTCGGTTCATCTAATATGTCAAATGCCGCTATGTCCGACGGGTTTGAGTGGAAATATGAAGGAACTAATTATTATGAGGAGTTTTTATGAAAAAAATAGTTTTATTAGCAGTAGCAGTATTATTTGCAGGTTGTGCCGGTCAGAGACATGCTTCACGGGGATGGGATCATTTAAAAGCCAGTGAATATGACAGGGCAATAAATGAGTTTGAGCAGGCAAAGTCCAGTAATAATCTGCCGGGTGCTTATCTTGGCCTATCAAGGACATATTTTAGAATGGGTAACGAAGGCAAAGCTGTTGAAATCCTTAAAGAAGGTTTAAAAGTGCATCCGGAAGATGGTTTTATAAATTGGGATATGGGTTCCTATCTTTTAACTAAAAAGAATGATCCCTGCGGTGCTCTCCCTTTTTTATTGAATACACAAAAATCCCGTGTAGGTAGAGGTACTGCTGCTAAAATGATTGCAGCTGATGTTGCTGATGCAAAGAAAAAATGTAATAAAACTTCAGGTGCCGATTCCGGCAGTGATAAATCGATATCAATCCGTGATGTTGTCTTTGAACCAAGGTCCACAATAGTTATTGAAAAACAGATGGCCATAAGCATACCTGACACCTGGTCACGTGAAATTATA
Organism: Spirochaetae bacterium HGW-Spirochaetae-5; assembly: GCA_002839285.1. Lineage (GTDB taxonomy): Bacteria > Spirochaetota > UBA4802 > UBA4802 > UBA5550 > WRGT01. The sequence continues at coordinate 47,525 of PGXT01000028.1, forward strand.
TCTCTGAAAGACAAAACTGCTTCATATACTTTTGCAGACCGAAAACCTGAATTTTCTCCATTTATTGTGATAAAAGTTGAGAAAGATGATGGTACCCAATTTGAATCAATTAAAAACAGATATAAGAAATTGGTTTATGGAAAAAATGAAGATCAGACAGCTGAACAAAATGTTCTTTATAAGTATCTTGATCCGGCAGCTTCTAAGAGGTATATAGTTTATGGATTAAACAGTTTAGTTGGCAATTCGATTGTTTCTTTTCTTCATTATGAGAAAGAGGAAACTACAGTTGTAGTTATTCTCTCGCTAATTTATACAAATCAATTTCCGGATAATGAATGGGAATATATAGTCAAACATTCTGCCAATATAATTACTTCTTTCCGTATGATAAATTTAAATCGGTAAGGGCATTTTTGCATGATTTACAAAAAGCTATATGAAAAGAGCGATAATTTTAAAAATATTTTTAATGATCATGGTGATTTATGAGAAAGAAAGATGTCTGAATCGGGATTGATAGGATTAAAGAATCCGGAACACAAAGTTCCGATGAACTACATTAAGTACTGTTAAACAAATCATGTAAATCCTTAAATCAGGTGAATCCCGGTTCAGACAAATGAAAAATTCAAAGGCTGTCTGAATTAGGATTCATAGGATTAAAGGATTGATAGGATTACAGATTCCGGAACAAAAATTTCTGATGAACTACAATAAGTA
>PGXT01000029.1 GCA_002839285.1 Spirochaetae bacterium HGW-Spirochaetae-5
GGAAGGTGTTGCAGAAAGGGATAGTATGGGTTACAACAGATTAAGGCTTGCCATTGTCACTCCCCGTGTCAGTGATCTTGCAGCCGCCTACCTCTGCGAGTTCGGGTGCATGCAGGGGAAGGATGAGAGGGTTCATATTCATATTGTTTCTGATGAGGATGCTATTTAGATCACGCCGCCCCCTCTGGCCTCTGGCCATCTCCCCCATGAATGGGAGGAGAGGAGTATGGAAATATTTTGTTTTTCCTTTCTCGCCCCCTCTGGCCGCTGGCCATCTCCCCCATGAATGGGAGGAGAGGAGCATGGGAATATTTTGTATTTCCTTTCTCCCATTCATGGGGAAAGGTGCCCGACAGGGCGGATAGGGGCGGGATTAACATTTCAAAAATTCTTCAAACCCCAAACTCTGCCTAAAAAAAATTAATTTTTTTTAAAAAAATCAAAAAAATTTCAAAAAAACATCTCTGGCAAACGTATCTATTATATCAGCTCTGATTTAGATATGGAGGCTACGTTGAAATATTTTATTTTTTTTATCATGATCATCTGTGCAGGCTGCGGAGATACCGGTTCTGTTATGGATATTTACGCAAGGGGTCAGCAGGAATATCAAATCAAAAATCTCTCAGGTGCTGCTAAGCTTTTTGAAGAAGTTGTAGAACTCGATGATGACTTCCTTAATGCATACCTGATGCTTGCAAAAATTCATTATTACAACAAAGAATACGTCAAAACTTTTGCTTTTACTGATAAGCTTCTCGAAAGGGATCCCGATCATTGCGGCGGGCTTTACTGGAAGGGCCGGGCTCTGCTTATATCAGGCAGTGATAAAAAGAATGAGGCTGAGAATATTCTTCGGTCAGTTCTTGAGATTGACAGTCACCACATACCCGCACGTCTCCTTCTTGCGCTTGTTTATGAAAAAAACGGTAAATACAAAGAGGCACTTCATGAGTATATAACCGCCATGAGTGAGGAGGAGTCGCTCATAAGTGCAAGAGGAAATATGGCTGTTCTCTACAGGAGACTGGGGCTGAAGGATCGTGCAGCTGCCGAGATTACCATGGCGGTTAAAATTGCCGAGATCACCGGAAGAGATATGCCATCATTGAAATTAATAAAAAGCGAGTTTGAAAAATGGGAACAGTAAAACGTAAAATAATAATTTTAGCAATACTTACTGCTGCTTTATCGGCCGTCGGATGTGCCGATTTTGATCTTCATGTTAAGGAAGAAACTCGTGGTCTTAAACCGGCAGTTATACTCATTGGCCATTTTGAAATAAGAAATATGAACTACGACCCTTATGTTTCGGAGGAGTTCAGGGATGCGCTTAAATACGCATTTTTCAGGAGAGGATACAATTCTGTTTCATTAAAAAATACAGATCTGTCGGATCTGACCGAAACTGAATGTGCTGCTAAAACATGTGCGGATAACAACGGGGATATTCTGGTCACAGGTGTAATATCCCAGAGAGAGTCAGGATTTTTAGCTGACCGTAAAACTAATACTCTTATTACGTTCACTATCTACAATAAAACCGGAACCGTGGCAGGGAAGGGATTCTATCATGTTGATCAATCTGCCGGGGATGAAACTGTACGGAGAGATGCTGCGGATAAATTTGTATCGGAGCTGCTTGATACTTTCGAGAGGGTAAAATAAATTGAAGCGGTTTTTAATTTTAATGATCTCTTTATTTATTTTAATGATCGTTACCATATCTGAAGCGCAGGTGGAGAATTTCAGGAGCAAAAGTAACAAGTCTGAGGTTTTAAAACTTGATATAACTTCGTCGGTATCGATTGCGCTTTCCAATAGTTTTGAACTGGAAGAGATCCGGGCAAGGGAGGGTCTCTATTCACTTGCAATCGGTGAAAAGCTCCGGAACTATTTTCCATCACTGACATTCTCTTATATGCAGACCGATGAGGTGAAGAAGAGAGAATCGGATCACGGATAAGTGTGGAGAGTGAAATTGTTCTGTATGATGGGGGGAAGAGAGGACTCGATTACGATTCGGCGAAGCTGAACGCTCTCCTTGCCAGGAATGATTACAGAATTATGATGAACAGACTTATCGTTTCGGTACGTGAGGGGTATCTGAACCTTCTTAAACTCAGTGAAACATTGAAAATATACAGACAGACCCTTGAGCATGGGAAGATGCAGCTGAGGTTTATACAGAAGGAGTTTGAACTTGGTGATGCTACAAAACTTTCGGTTCTTGAAATTGAAGCTAAAGTTAAAGAGATAGAACTCTCACTTAAACAGGCTGGAGATGAGTTCGAAGCCGCATCGAAAAAATTCAAACTGCTTCTTCGGATCAGCAGGCATACGCCATTTGAAATTGCAGGGGACCTGGACAGGGATTTTATTATAGTTCCGGCTTCCGGAATTGATGACGAAGAGCTTGCAGCAATTGCACTCAAAACCAGGAAGGAGCTGGAGAGCGGTGCGGCCAAATATGAGATAAGCATGAGAAACAATAAAATGGCTGAGAACTATTTTCTCCCGAATATTTCACTGGGACTTAATTATAATCTGAGCGGTGAGGAGTATCCACCCAGAGAAAAAGGGTGGGGTGTTAATATTAAATTAAGCACAAGAATTTTCGGAAACACCATCTCCGGCGGAACCGGCTACAGTGAAAGCGGCAATGGAAACAGCAAGAGCCGTTCGGCAAATACATCGGCTGATATTCTCAATGATATGCCCTATCGAAGCACACTCCTTCAGAGCAGAATAGAGATGGCAAAATCGGGGGATGAACTTTCGGTTTTGAAGGAGAGTATTGCTGCGGAGATCGGGGCCCTCTCTGCAGAAATAAGAAACTCCTGGGAGATGATCGGAATTGCTTCAAAGCAGGTTGATCTTTACGATGCCCAGCTGATAATCGAAAGACTGAAGGCCGATATGGGTGAATCGCGGAGATATGATCTGCTTGAGAAGGAGATGGAACGGAGCAGGTCTGCAGTGGCCCTGCTGAACGCGAAGATAAAGTATCTCATGGCTGCATCGGCGTTAGAGCTTTCAACCGGCATGGATATAGATTTTTTCAGAGGGTATGTGAAGAGCAAGGAGTAGAACAGTTACCCGCTCCACCCCCTCACCCGCTCGGCGCATTCGCGCGAGCACCCTCTCCCGCCTATCGGGCAGGAGAGGGTTTTGAATTTAAAAATATTTCGAGGATAACCGTTGAGAAAGTGACGAATTCGAAAACAATAAATCCCCCGGCCGGTGGCCACCCCCTTTGTTAAAGAGGGTTTATCTTTTAGTAGTTTTAAACCCCCTTTAACAAAGGGGGATGTTAAGCGAAGCTGAACCGGGGGATTTGAAGTTTACAATTTCTAACAACATTACAAAGTCCAAAAAGGATAAAAATGAAAACTATAAATCATATTATGCTGTTTATAAAAAAACTCAAACTCAAAAACAAAATTATCGCGGTGCTTCTTATTGCCGTTACTGCCGCTGGAATTATTTACGGCATAGTAATCCGGCCGGAGATTATCGCGAAGAGAGATTCGGTTCTTGCGGGAAAGAGTGACAGTGAATCTGTTACAACTGTTATTGCTGAAAAAAGAGAGGTCAGAGACACAATTCAGGTGCTGGGGCAGATTGTCTTTAAAGAGAAGGTGAATATTTCGTCAAAGGTCAGCGGACGCTTGAGCAGAATTTATATTAAAGAGGGGAAGCGTGTTGGCAAACTTGAAATTGCAAAGAAAGCGCTGGAGCTGGCAGAGGCTAAATACAGCGATGCATTGAAAGGGATTGAGATCAAATTTAAAACCATCACCAAGGCAAAAGCCGACCTGAACGACAAACGGGTTTCATACGAGAATATGAACAGTGTTTTGAAAAACAAAACTGAGCTCTTTAAGGCAGGGGGAATAAGCAATACTGAGCTTGAAGGGATAAAAACCCAGCATACAACACTTAAGACAAAGTATGAACTTGCAGAGTCGGATTACGAGATTCAGCTTGTGGGCTACCGTGATTCCGACATTAGAAATGAAGGTAAAAAAGTACCGGTTAATCCCGATGAAAAGATAAAAGTTTTTAAAGAAATAAATACAAAGATTGAAAAAGCTGAAGTTGAATCGGCAAAGTCAAGAGTAAGCCAGGCGCAGAGTTCTCTTCTATCAACTGAACTTTTACTGAAAGAGACTTATATCCGGTCACCCATAACTGGTGTAATAGCTGTAAAGAATATGGAGGGTGGCGAGATGGTGAAGGAGGATTCGGTAATATCGACAGTTATGGATATCAGCTCGGTTTTTATATCCATGAATCTCAATGAGAAGGATATTGCAAAGGTGAAATCGGGGCAGAAGGTTCAGTTTACCGTAGATGCTTTTGAGATTGATAAAAAGTTCAGCGGAGTTATCGATACGGTTTCACCTGTCCTTGATACGAAGACCCGGAGTGTTGAGGTGAAAGCTGCCGTTGCTAACGGCAGCGGGATTCTTCTTCCCGGAATGTTTGCCCGCGCTTTGATTGATACAGGGAGATCGGTTAATGGAATTCTTGTTCCTGAAAGCGCGGTTATAACTCATGAAGACGGCAGAAGTGAAATTTATATTGTAAAGAATAATCTTGTTATAAAGGAGAATGTTGTAACAGGGAGCCGGTACGGCGGGGATATACAGATTATTGAAGGTGTTAAAGCCGGAGACCGGATAATTGTCGGGGGACTTAACAGCGTTTATCAGGGGATGAGAATCGACTGATGAAAATTGTTGAAATACTGATTAAACGGAAAATTACAACGGCAATGATCTTCAGCGGAATCTGCCTTCTGGGAATTTTATCCGCATCAAAACTCCCCGTGGAGCTGTTGCCTGATATTGATCTTCCGGCTCTTACTGTAATTACTCCATTTGAAAATGCCGCACCATCTGAAGTGGAGAAGCTTGTCACAGCGAGGATAGAGGAGGCTGTCACTTCGGAGAGCGGAGTGACAGAGGTGAAATCAGAATCTATCGATGGAATGAGTATAGTAAAAGTCAGCTTCCAATGGGAGCGAGATATGGACATGGCCCTTATCGGAGTAAAGGAGAAGGTTGACCTTATAAGGGGTGAGCTGCCGGATAATACCGGTAAATCTATTGTTGTTAAATATGACCCGGCAGATGAGCCGGTAATGATATATTCCGTGTCGCTTACAGATGGGAATTCTGCAGATACAAGGAAGAGAGCAGAAAAGGAGATTGTCCCCTTCATTGAAAGAATAAACGGTGTGTCACTTGTTGAACTTCTCGGCGGCGACAAGAGGGAGATTCTTGTAGAGATTGATAATGCATCGCTCTACTCAAAGGGACTTTCTCTTCCGGAAATTTCTCAGGCAATCGGGATATGGAATTACAGCTATCCTGCCGGGAGTCTTGTTAATGAGGGGAAGGAGTATCTTGTCCGCACAGCGGGGGAGTTCCGAAATTGTGAAGATATCCGATCGGTAGTGGCAGGGTACAGTGAAAATGGTGTCCCGGTTTATCTTTCGGATATTGCAAATGTTACAGATGCATTTAAAGAGAGAAAATCCATAGTAAGGTTTAACGGAACTGAAAGTGTTGCTCTTCTTGTAAAAAAGGAACCGGGGAAGAATACAATAATGACCTGTGAATCGGTCAGAGATGAAATGAAGAATATTGCCTCAGGGGGGGATGGGAGCTTCAACATCAGATGCATTTATGATCAGTCCCGGTTTATAGAATCATCCATCGATAATGTTCTCATTGCTGCTGTAATGGGTGGATTTATCTCATTCTTTGTAATCTGGTTTTTTCTTAAATCGGTTACACCTCCTGTTATAATATCTCTATCGATACCGGTGAGTATCGCAGGGACAATGGTTCTTATGAAGATATTTGATATTTCGTTAAATACAATGTCACTTGGAGGGCTTGCAGTTGGTACCGGAATGATGGTTGATGCCGGTATTGTTGTCCTTGAATCGATTCAGGACAGGAAGGATGGCGACAGATCACTTTCGGGATTCGATGCAGCCCTCTTGGGGACAATGGATGTGGCAGCGCCAGTTACTGCATCGGTTCTTACATCTATTATTGTCTTTCTTCCGATAGTATTTTTATCCGGACTCTCCGGTGCGGTATTCCGCGATCTTGCACTTACAGTTTCATTTGCTCTTGTGCTTTCACTTATCAGTTCCCTTACACTTATACCCATGCTTGCCGGGCTGAATATGAAGTTCTCTGTTATACCCCATGGTGTAAAAATCCCTGGCGGTTCTTCTCTGGTTATAAAGTCCGCCAGGTTAAGCGAAATTTCGGATAAAACAATGTCCTCAATAGAAAAAGTATATGAATCAGTTATCATTGCGGTTCTTGCTGAAAAGAAGAGGGTAATAGCCGCCGGGTGTTTTGCAATGGCTGCGGGAATTATTCTTTTTACATTTATAGATAGTGAACTTATGCCGGCCGTCGATCCGGGAGAGTTTTCTATTGAAATTGAACTACCCGGCGGGACAGCACTTGGAGATACATCGGGAATTTGTGAAACATTTGAGAATTATATAAAAAACAGAGGGTCTGCTGAGTACGTTTATACAAAAGCCGGATGCGATCCCGATGATAATATCTCTGAAAAAATTTCAGGGAGAGGGGCGGACTATGCCTTAATCAAAGTGTTTATGAAAAAAGGGATATCCGCTGAAAAGTTTATAACAGAACTGAAAGAGAATCTGAAATTCAGCCATAGGGCGGAGATTACATACAGGATGAAGGAGGATATTGTCGCCTCAGTCTTCTCGGCTGGCAAGGGGAAAACAGAAATTGAAATTTACGGAAATGAAGAGTCAGACCTGAAGGAATCTGGAAACTCCGTGAAGGATATGCTTTCAGAAATTGAAGGGTTAAAAAGCATATCTTCAGTATTCGACCGTGAATCACCGGAACTCCGTGTTGACATTGACAGAAAATCAGCCGCTTCACTGGGGCTGAATGTTGAGGATGCGGCGTCTCAGCTTGCAATGGCTGTTCGGGGTGAAGTATCATCCTCATTCCGTGACGGCGATGATGAGATAGATATCAGGGTGAGGCTGAATAAAATCGACAGGACCGGTGTTGAATCACTTGAGAGGATTATTGTTAAAACTTCGACAGGTGTTAATGTTCCTGTTTCAAAATTTGCCGAAATAAAAACCGGTAAAGGGAGCGGACGAATTGTACGGAGGGAGCAGAGCCGCATAAATATTGTAAGCGCCGATATTGTTCCCGGGGGAGATTTTATCCTGGAGATACTACGTGAAAAGCTCGGTGATATGAAATTCAGGGAAGGTGTCTTCTGCAGAATTGCCGACGGGAGCGATGAGCTTAAAGAGGCCTTCGGTTCTCTCGGAGGTGCTATGATACTTGCTCTTGTTTTTATCTACATGCTTCTTGCCGGGCAGTTTCAGTCACTTAAAAATCCTCTGATTATCATGGCTAGCATACCGGTAACAGCTCTTGGTGTTTCACTCTCACTGCTTGTTACAGGGCAGACGCTTAATATAAACTCGGGAATCGGAATGATACTGCTGAGCGGTACTGTTGTAAACAATGCCATAGTTCTTTTTGATTTTATAGATAAAGAAACATCACGGGGAATCCCCATAGAAACTGCTGTAATTGAGGCGGGGAGGAGAAGACTTAAACCTATTCTTATGACAACACTTACAACCATTCTTGCACTTGTACCAATAGCTTTGGGGATGGGTGAAGGTTCGGAACTTCAGAGACCACTGGCGGTGACTGTAATCGGAGGTATGGCAGTCTCTACGGTTCTTACGCTGGTGTTTATTCCTGTTCTTTATTCGGTATTTAATTCTTCACAGAATTCTTCACAGAATTTTTCTCAGTATACTTCTGATCAATTTTTAAATCAGCCGGTACCTCATTCAGTTCATGTTTCAGGTGATAACACGGTCCTAAAAACAGGGGGGATTAAAAGAAAAAATATTCAAAAGACAAAAAGAGTAAGGGCTGATAAAATATGATCAGGTATTTTATCCATAACAGAATAAGTGCATTTATGCTTGCCGCTGCATTTCTTACAGCGGGAGTTGTTTCACTATACAGACTCCCGGTTTCACTTGTTCCCCCTTCGGATTATCCCGCTCTATCTGTTTTGATAGAATACCCCGGCGTTGGTCCGGAGAAGATTGAACTCCTGCTGACAAAACCTGTTGAAAGAATTATTAAATCGGTAAACGGAATTACTGAAATCAATTCGGTCTCGGAGGACGGTAAGTGCAGAATTAACATCACTTTCAGTGAGAAAACTGATATTAAAATCGCATCGGTAAAGGTTCGCGAAAAGATTGAGCTTATTAAGGATACTTTTCCTGATGAGGTACAGGAACCTGTTGTTTACCGGTACGACCCGTCGGAGCGGCCTGTAATTATCGCGGCCCTTGAAATTGACGGCCTTACTTCCGATGATACCCGTGATTTTGCCGACAGAAAAATAAAACCGGCGCTTCAGCGTGTGGATGGTATATCCGAAATTAATGTTGCCGGCGGAGTGATAAGTGAGATTCACATCGAGACCGACAGAAGCAGACTCGAAGCCCGGGGGCTGACTCTTTCCGATATCTCATCCGCAGTGAGGAGCTCAAATATCTCCATCCCCGGGGGGACAATTGAGACCGGTTCTGGAATAACGCTGCTTAATATCCCTTCCAGATTCAGGTCGATCACTGATATTGAAAATACAATTATTAATACCGGGGAAAAGGGACTTGTTTACCTGAAGGAGATAGCAGCGACTTCATTCTCTGCGAGGGAGAAAGAGGATTTTTCACGGTTTAACGGCAGGGACCTTGTAACTGTGTACATACACAAGGGTGGAGGAGCGAATACATTAAGCGTATGCAGCGAATCGATGAAAATTCTTAATTCATTCAGCAATGTGAAATTAAAAATTATATACAACCAGGGTGAGTACATCGAATCGGCAGTAAACAACGCGGCGTTCTCGGGATTATGGGGAATGTTTATAGTCTTCATTGTGCTGACAATCTTCTTCAGAAGAAGGGAGAGCGTTATACCCATTGCCCTGTCAATTCCATGTTCAATGTTTATTGTACCGGTCTTCCTCTATGCCGGAGACCGTGGTGTAAATATTATGAGCTTAAGCGGATTCGCACTGAGCGCCGGTATGGTTGTTGATAACGGGATTGTAATAATAGAAGCCGTAACATCATGGCGGGATAAATCAATGGCAGGTATTCTTTCCGCTGTGAACTCGGTTAAAACGGCTGTAGTATCATCTACACTTACAACAATATCTGTCTTTGCGCCGGTTGCTCTTCTCAGCAGCAGGGCTGAATCGATGTACGGTGATATGGCCTTTACGGTGAACCGGGCCCTGGCTGTATCGCTATTTACCGCCTTAATTCTTGTACCTGCATTTTATATTACATTCAAAAATATGAAGGGAGTTAACTTTCCGGAACATATTATAAATAAATATAAACCGGTTTTTAAAAGAATTGAAGCAGCTGTAATTAACCTTGAAAGCAGATGTTTTGAATTATATAAGAATATACTGGAATATGTATTTAATCAGAGTTTCAGAATTCTCGCACTATCATTCGGCGTAATATTTTTATCGGCGGTGCTGTTTTCTGTTATGGATAAAGATGCCGTATCGGATAACGGCGGAAGAGAGTTCTATCTCTACATGGAATTCCCCACAGGTACATCACTGGATGCAACCGATCATGGTGTCCGTGAGGTTGAAAAGACCGCGGGCACGATGAATGGTGTTGAGAGCGTTTCGGCCAAGGTGGAGAAGTGGCGTGGGACACTTACTGTTAAAATGGAGTCTGACTTAAGTGATAAGAAACGGGAAAAACTTCAGATGTCACTGAAGAACAGCGCCGATTCACTACTCAAGCCATTCAGCGCATTTTCATACACATCTGAAGCTGATGAAATGGCATCAAGGGAGATAACAGTTCACTTCCTTGGAGACGACATTGATACGCTGAAAAAAATTGCAAGAGAAGCCTCTTCGCGAATAAGCAGAATAGAAGGGATTGGAGAGTGCTACCTCCGGTTCCGTGATGGAAGACCTGAATACACACTTACTCTCGACAGGGATAAAAGCAGCATGAGCGGTGTATCGGCGGCTTCAGTTGCAGAGAGAATCAGGGGCGGGCTTTTCGGACCCGTTGTAACAAAATTTATTGAGAAGGGGCGCGAAGTCGATGTCCGTCTGAGGCTTGCCGTCAGTGACCGCGATACTATCGGGAATGTAATGGCTGGAACTGTCAAAAACGGAAAGGGTGATGATGTGCCCATCCCGGAGATGGTACGACTCACAGAGGGTGAAGGGGCAACGAGAATATACAGGATGAACGGAAGACGTACTCTCTCTGTAACGGCAAAGACCGGGGATCTTTCACTTCAGGAGAGCGGTTACAGAATAATGGACGTCATAGAATCCATGGGACTCCCCGATGAATACTCATATGACTTTGACCGGAAGCTCAAGGAGTTCCGTAAGGAGAGAATTGAACTTGCAGCTGCAGCGGCAGTTTCGGTAATACTGATCTATATGATACTTGCTTCGCTTTTTGAATCACTGCTGCTCCCCTTTTTAATAATGATTACCATACCTCTTGCCGCTGCGGGGGCTGTGCCGATGCTGTTTTTAACAGGCACACCCGTATCTCCTCCGGTGTATATGGGGTTCATAATGCTTGCCGGGATAGTGGTGAATAACGGGATCCTCCTGACGGAACCTGTAAATCTTGATTTTAAATCGGGATTACTTACAAATGAAAACCTTGAACAGAAAATAAAAAGATCAGCAAAGAGCAGATTCCGACCTGTAATGCTTACGGTAATTACAACTGTACTCGGCATGGTTCCGCTTCTCATAGGCGGAGGGGACGGGAGTTCTCTATGGTTCCCCTTTGCGCTTACAGTAACATCGGGACTGGTTTTCTCCACAGCTCTTACACTGGTGCTGCTGCCGCTGGTGAGTGTGTGGTTTTATGGTCTCAGCACCCTCTCATCCCCGCACCCTGGCAAACCAAGGCCCCCCAAACCCCCCGGAGGTGGGCTTAAAGGATGAAGATTAAACAGTCAAATGGTTTAATATTAATCAGCTTTTTCATATATGTAAGTCGTCACATGATTGAATATTTTTAAAAATATCTAAAGCCCTCCTCCGGGGGGTTGGGGGGCAAAAGGTCAGGTAAAGGGTAAGTAAACACAAATAGGAATGGTCAGAAAGAAAAACACTTTGAATAAACCGTGAGGTATAATAGATGAAGAAATTTTTAATATTCTCAGCATGTGCACTTTCTGTGCTGATTTCATGTGACACAAATTATGATACTCTAACGATTGTTTACAGTTCTCCGGTGAACAATTCAACGGGTGTTCTTCCCGATTTTTTTGTTGAGATCGAATTCAGCAGTGATGTTAACAGAACTGATATTGAGGATAATTTCAGTATAAAAGGGAGCGGTGATGTTCCGGGGAATTTTCAGTGGATAAACGGTAAACGATTCAGGTACATACCGGTTAATCCCGTAACGAAGACCGGGAGATACCTCATGGAGATCACCAGGAATGTCCGTGATACAGATGGTAATACAATGGATACCGATTTTCTATCCGATTTTTATATCGGTACCGATTTCACTCCTCCTGCAGTTCTATCATCTGATCCCCCTTTTACAACCGGGGCAGCTTATAATATTGCTGTGAATCAAAATTTAACAATAAACTTCTCAAAAAGCATGAACCGTGAAAGTGTAGAGAAGGGATTCTCTCTCTCCCCTGATGTTACCGGTTATTTTGTCTGGTCCGAGAGTTCACCCGGGCTTGCAAACAGCAGAATTACATATACACTCCTTGTACAGATGGCATACGGAAAACTCTACTCTATGAGTGTGGGGGGGAGCGCCATGGATATTTCAGGTAATTCACTAGGCAGGGATTACAGGGTTAATTTTATAACCGGTTCAGATTTCACCCCTCCAACCGTAGCCGGAATTTATGATTCAGCTGCAGCGGTTTACTGGTTTAATGATGCCGTTAATACCGGCATTTCAAAAAGCGTTGAAATAGCTGCTGATTTTTCCGAACCTATGGACAGAGTCTCCGTTGAGAAGGCCTTTTCAATAACACCATCGGCAGCGGGTAACTTCAGCTGGGTCAGTGACGAAAAGCTGCTTTTTAAACCGTCGGCCCCTCTCTCACCCGAGACAGTTTATCAGATTTATATTGATAAAAGCGCAAAGGATATTAATGGTTTAAGTCTGAGCTCTCCATATTCCGTTGAAATAAAAACATCAGCTGATAATTCGCTTTATGTAAAGTGCGGTATGATATGGGGATCCGGTGACAACATTACCTATAATCTTCTCTCTGAGGGTGTGCCGCTCCCGGCGAACTGGCCTCTGATTATAACAATGGGGACCGGTACCCCGGTACCGCAGTATTACTATATCAGGCTGCAGTTTGTATCTCTCCTTGCTCCGTATACACCGGTGAATGTCAGTAAATATTCAGTAATAGATAATATATTGATAGAGACATTTAAATCGGGTCCTGCGGCCATAAATGTAGACAAGGCAAAAATTGTTTCAATTGCATGGACCGGGAGCAGCACTGTAACGATACAGCTGAGCCCCATGACCAACAAACTTATAGCTGTTAATCCTCCCGCTAATACTATATTTCATACCCCTGCTCTTTACAGACTTACTCTAGCGGGAGGGGCCAATGGTATAAAGGATATAAATGGTAATACGGCCTTGAATGACATAGTGATAGAATTCAGGGAGGCTTTATAATGAAGTATATTTTTCTTATGGCTCTGATGCTTCTCACCGGATGCTACGCAGATTTAGATTTTGACAGACCGGAAGTTACCGGTGTATACCCCGGTCATAACAGCACTCTGGTCCCTTCACATTCACAGGTTATAGTCGATTTCAGTAAATCCATGGACACTGTAAAGACAAATAACGAATTTTCGTTAAGCGGCGGAAGCGGAAATATTGACGGCACTTTTGCATGGAGCAATGAAAACAAGCGGCTTACATTTACACCTCGCAATAATTACCCGGCAGAAAAAATAACATTAAGAATTACAAAGGGTGCCGAGGACATTGACGGTAACGATTTAAAAGATGAGTTCATTTCGGTATTCTTTATAAACGGTGAGAGCAGTTCACCCTTTGTGTTGTCCCATACTCCCGGAGTTAATTCAACGGGTAATCTCCCCGGCACCCCTGTTGAAATTATTTTTTCAGAACCGGTTGATCTGAACAGTATATATAACGGAATAACCGTGACACCTTCGATTCAGGGGTATTATCTATGGGATGCTGGAGTTTTGGACTCAACGGTAATCAGATTTATTCCTCTCTATGGATTTGAATACGGAGTTACCTATTCTGTAAGTATAAACAACTCTCTGATCGATATCAGCGGGAACAGGATGCGTGATCCGGTTACATTTAATTTTACAGTGGGTGATGACTTTTTAAAACCGGAGGTTGCGGTAAGTCAGGATATTGCACCCCCACTGAATTTTGATGAATCTCACGTGGTTAACGGTGCTGAAAAAAACAGGCGCATAGTTCTACAGTTTAATGAGGTTATAAAAAGTGATAATCTGAGAAGCGCTGTTACCATCTCCCCCTCTGCTGTTTTTTACATAAGCAGTGAATCGACAGGAACAGAGACAACGGCATATATCAACTTTACAGAAAATCTTTTATCCATGGAGACCTACACTCTAAGGATAAGTTCAAGTATTACAGATCTGCAGGGTAACTCTCTGGCAAAAGATTACAGATTTGTATTTGTTACTGATGGAGCTGATTCTATCCCTCCGGCTGTGGATGAGATCGGTAATCTTAATCCGGCATTTGCACCATGGGTTATGAACGATATAGAGATGCTTACGCTTCAGGCTCTCCCTGCCGATCCGTTGTTGTACCCTGACATAGCGGTTAATTTCAATCATGAGATTAATCCGCACTCGCTTTCGATTCACGCCGAGACTGCTGCCGGGACAGGGGGGAGCCCGCTTATAGTAAATATCAATTGGCCCGATGGACCCCCTGCAAAGTTTACAAGGCTTAAGTTCGGGTTATATAATGTGCAGAGCGGAAATATTTACAAGATTGTTATCAAAGGGGGACGAAACGGCCTGAAGGACATAAAGGGGAACTTTATGAAAAATGATTTTGTCCAGATGGTTCAGTTTTGACAGGGGGGATGGGAATCGTGACTAAAAGCAGCCGTGAAACAAAAAAAGCTTGCAAAGTGATAGCGCCAGTGCTATCGTGCCGGTTCTGAGTGAAAAGAGATATATTCACCGGAAACTCCGTTATCAGTTTTACAGAACTGCTTGAAATCTGCGAATCGGGTTTTGGAGTACCTGTAGTTATTGGAGATCATTATATATTTGAAACTCCATGGGGAGATGATCCCCTGCTGAGTATTCAGAACGATGGTTATATGGCAAAGCCGTATCAGGTGAGAATTGTAAAGGAAGCGCTGGAGAAACTGGAGGCCCAATATGAAATACAGTGATGCTGACAAGTTTAATATAGAGAAGTACACATACCGTATTGAATGGTCTGAAGAGGATGGTGCCCATATCGGCAGATGTCTGGAGTTCCCCTCACTTGCTGTTCACGGCGGCAGCGCTCTTGAAGCATTGAAAGAGATTGAGTTTCTTGTTGCTGAAACCGTAAAGGTTATGACTCTGCGGCGTGAAACGGTACCTGAATCGCTGGGATTGAAAAAATTCAAGGGGAACCTTACTCTGAGGATTTCATCGGAGATGCACAGGAATCTTGCAATCCGCTCGGCAGAAGAGGGCGTCTCGATCAATCAGTATATAGTTTCAAAATTATAGGAAAATTAAAGGCAAAATATTTATAAATGAGAGTTATTGCTTTAACACTGCTTCTTCTGTTTAACGGGTCTGCGCTCTTTGCCTTCCCCGGCGGAGCTATGCATTCAGAGGAGATTACTGCGGAGTGGGAGAGCGGTTCAGAATCGGTTATTCAGGGGAACCGGATACTCTCTGACTTACGCAATAATCATGAGTCAGTTTTAAAAATGAACGCATTTTGTTCGTATGAATCTTTAAAGAATATTTCGGAACTCCGGGATATGGCCTCTTCGGTAATTATCCGTTCACAGGAGAGCGGGGTATTTTCCGGTGATTCATACCTTGCAGGTGTGCTGCTTCAAAACATCGGGGAGTTATCTTTTAAATCGCTGAACGCCTTTGAACAGAGACTTGTACTTGAATCTGAAAAAATATTTTTTTCATCCGGCACTTTTCATGGAAGAAATATTTCATCTGAAAATATCCCCCTGCCAGAGTATGCTTCTGCACAAATGAATGTATCGCTGACAGTTTCATCCTCATCTAATCTGAAAAATTATAAAGATAAAAATAGAAACAGGATTTTATTATTATCTGACAGATATATAATCTGCAGCAGAGATTTTTTTGAAACGGAGTTTGCCGATTTATACCGGCTCTACCTTTATGTAAAAGATAACAGCGGGAACAGGAAAAAAACAGAAACATTATATAACCGGCCCTCTCTCTGTTCCCTTCAACCATTATACAATTCAACTCGATATAAAAACACCTTAATCAACGAAACATCACAAATCGACACTTCAATTTATTATTCAGGAGCCTCTTTATGAAAAAAAGGATAAACATTCTATCCGGTATATCGTTATGCCTTGCCGTTTTATTATTTATATCTACCGGACAGCTTTCCGCTGAATATAAATTCAGAGAGTTTAATTCTGACCGTGAAAAGTTTGAAAGATATTCAGATAATGCAGAGAAGAGTATTAATGAACAGGATTGGCAGAATATACTTGATTCGGGGAAACAGGAGATGGCAGCCGAATGGGAGCGTGGTGCTTCGGTTGAAATGGAGCGGTATGTCCGTCAGGGGGGAGATCTGAATGAAGTCCGTTCCGATATGGAAGAGGCCCGTGCTGAATGGGAAGGGGAATATGAAAAAGCTGAAGCCTATGCAAAAGGTTCCTGGTTTGTAAAACGTGAGAATCTGGTTTTTGAAAGCATCGATTTTACTTCTTTAAAGAAGAGCGTCATGGATGCAGGTAATGACAGAAGTTTGAATAGCGTTGAATCATGGGATAGCTATATAAGCAGTTCTCTTGCCGGTGTGAATCAGAGCTGGGATATTAAGTTTATACCGTTTATTAATAATATTAAAAGCAGAGGGGAGTTATTAACAGGTGATGTTAAGACAGCTTTTGACGCAGAACTTGCTGAATTTGAAAATGAACTGAATAGAAAATTTGAAATTGAACGTAATACAATAATCTATACCGGAAGAAATGCATTTATTACAGAATTGTATATAGATAATGAATCGTTAAAATATCAGAGCGCCCGTGAGAGCGCCGATGCCTCAACGGGAAATATTATTAAAGAGGTGCAGGAGAACCTTAAGTCTGAAGAGGAGAAAATATTAACAAAGAGCTACAACAGTGAAGGTGTATCCTCGATAGACCTTTCCGGGATGGGGGATAACTGGGAGGAGGAGCTTAAACAGCTTGTTAATACCGGTATGGAGAAGTGGAACGGGGCGCTGGACAGGCTCTATCAGCAGATGCTCACATGGAAGCAGGACGCAAATGATGCCTATGAAACTGCTGAAGCACTATGGAGAAAGGCTTCCGAAAAGCTTGAACAGGCAAAACTTGAATGGGAGATGAAACTCAGTAAAGAGATTTATGAAGCGCTGGATAACTGGCAGAAAGAAGAGAGAGATTTATATAATAACATAGAGACAGCCCGGAAAGACTTTACCGGATACCTGAACAATCTTTCGAGCCAGTGGAACGACCACAGCAGCGGACTTATAGATATGGCTGTAAACGGTTCGAAAGTTTATACCGAGGCGCTTGATAATATTAAGTGGCTTGAAAAGATGAGTTTAGAATGCGAGCAGAGCGGACAGGGAGCATTCGGCAGAAGAGGAGAGATTAAATATGAGGACGCGGAATTTTATTCCATTTTAGGTACAGTGGATAGAGATAATATTGTCGGTACAATCAGTAGTTTACCGAAATCATTTGTCTATAACGGAATCGATTACGGGTTTTTATTCCCGATCGAAGGTTCTACTTACTATACAGGAGGATATTACACCTACGAATATGCAGGTGCAACTGAAAAACAGGATAGTGACAGCAATTGGTATATGACTGAAAGTTATACAATAAGAGTTTATGGAAAACAGAAAAGATATACTGCCGTACCGGATTATAACATATTCTGGAGCAATAGTTCAACTGATTACTATTGGGCAGAGTCAGATGTACTGGTTAAAACATTTACCGTGACAAATGACGTAACTAAAGATTCACTCGCGAATGAAAAATCGTCATACTACTACTATAAAACTGAACTTGCACGATGGAAAAAAATCCGTGACAGTTTCGCAGGGATTGCCGCAGAGGCTGAGGCTTACATGCATGAAAAAAACATGCATGGTGAACAGGGCGGACCGGGTTACCTTCATAACGCAGGGGGGAGCGATCCATATCTGATGACCGACGCCGAGTTTGCTCTTCAGATCGCGTCACGTGATAAAGACTTCTGGCAGAAGAGTCTCGATATAGCTAAAGCCGTACTCGATTACGCGGAAAAGACAAAGAGGGAGAGCGCCGGGACTACAGAGGCGAACAAAATAACCGCTGAGAACAGAATGAAAGAGTCAAAAGCCCTTTATGAAAAGACTCTCGGTGAAGTGGATGCCATTGTCGCAAAACTGAAAATTCTCCAGGGGCAGAAGCCATCAGGTGCGAGAGGTGGTTCGAATGAGGCGGAGTGGCTTGCCTATCTGGGGAGTGTAGAGTACCTTACGGCAGAATACACCAGGGCAAATAACCTGCTCCGTGAGGCGGATAAAGATTATACCTCAATTAAAACATCGCTTATACTTATTGAGAACGGGGAAGATACAGATTATCTTATAAAAGAGATACACCAGATTGAAAAAAACATTCTTCAGTCCGACAGAGAATTATATAATACACAGATAGAACTATTCAGGAAACAGCTGGAAAGCGAATATTCCGGGCGCACCGCTGGATTTGCCGGGAATTATGAAATTGCCGTAAAAAATTACGAGGTTTCAAAACTCCAGTTCAATACGTTACAGAATATTCTCACAGGCGAGGAGAGCGACACTGCACTTATCGCATGGGGAAATGCAATAATCAGCGCGAAGGATTTATTATGGGGTGACAACAGCGGTCAGTACAGTTCGGTAATCAGTAATCTGATTACCGGTTATACTCCGGCAAAACGTGAACTCCTTTCATCTGCCATAAGAAATATATACTTTAATTTTCAATTAAACATGGAGAGCGCGGAACTTATTATAACAAAACTCCGCGACAGCACTTTTCATCCCGATGAGTTTATTGAAAAAGAGAGCGGGATTGATCACGCCGTATACAAAAAGTATGCCGACACATCTGTCAGGGCATTGGAAATAATAGAAGAGGCAATGAATATCAGTGGAAATAAAACCTATGATACAATCATTGAATGGCTTAAAACTGAATTTGAAAAAGAGAAATATATATACGGAGCTGACAACAGCAGATATATTGAACACTATACAGCACTTAAGTATTTCGAAGAGAGATACAAAGGGCTTACTGCTGAAACATGGGGGAGCAGCCGGGTCAGGCTGGAGAGTGAAATCGAAGCAGCAGAGAAGGCGTCGGAACTTCATAACGATTTCAATACTTTAGATGCATATGAAATTGCTTCGATGGTAACTGATTTTGAAATGCAGGCCTCATTGGGGAATATGGACGCTGTGGCTGCACTCAGAGAGTATTACCTGTCGGGGAGCGGAATTGCAGGCCTTGGATATATTGATAATTTTTATAAAGATGCTGAAAAATCGTATAACTTAAATAAGAGTTTAAAAGCCTATGTATCTGAAAATTACCGGTATTTTCAGAAGGGGCAGAATCTCCTTGTGAGCCACACCTACCTGAATGACATGATGGGATATATTAACTCAGTTGTATCCCTTGCCTCGGGATCAGGGGAGAGTCTTCTGACTGCTGAAGATTTTAAAACTCTAACACCTGAAAGCCTTAGTATTGCCGCAAGTGCAGTGAAGGATTTTATCAGAAAACTCGACACAGATAAGATACCCATACCCGATTTTTTACTAACCGCCGCGGACCTTATACTGGAAGTTAAGGAGAGACTTGATACGGGACTCTTTATACGCCGGTATATGACAAATGACAGTTCAGCTGAAATGGCAGGGAGCGTAGAAGATGTGTACGCGCGGAAACTGAAAGAGTCAGAGGAATTGAAGATAGTAACAGATTTTATCGATTACTGCGGAGATATCCTTGAAGCAGGAATGGGGGATGATAACACTCTGGCGATGAATATACTTTCAAAGTATGAAACTTTAAGTGAGCCCGATAAAGAGTATTTAAAAAATCATGAAGATGAAAAGATTAAAGCAGCAGGTCAGTTTATAGCAGATCTCTATCTGTACAGGTATACAATCAATCTGAATAACCTTGCTCTTCAGTACGCCGATACAGAGTTTTCTGTCACACCTGAACAGTTTGCCGCTGATAAGGGACTGGACGATACGGGGAAAGATAAACTCATAACAATAATCAGACCGGTATACGAAAGAAGGATTTTTGAAAACGGCTATAAAGATGGAAATATAAAAGATATAAATGGGTATATAGCTGATAGAGTATCCTCAGGTAAAATTAACAGTGAAGATGGTGAAAAACTGAAAGCTTATGCTCTGATAAATGAGTATTTACGCAAATCGTCGGGCGATAATTTAACGAGTACAGATCCGGCATTTTTAGAGTATATAAAATATAAAAAATTCGAGAACCATATATTATCAGTAACAAGGGATACAGGTGACAGTGATAAACAGTATGCAGAAAAGTGCGCCGGCGCCTATCACGGAGTTAACGGCGGGGACATTGAAGATTTAACAGATTTCGCTGAAAGCTTTATCGAAGGGGACCTTTCGGCATTCAGTTATCTTGCTGAGGATGTGAAGATCTATGCTGCATCGGAATACTATTACCATGAGATGTTTTCAAAGAACAAAGTGCCATACGAAGGTATTGAAAAATTTCTTGAAGATAAGTTCGGAGAAGAGAGCATTAATGGAGCGGTTATAGACGCAGTAAGGGCATACACGGGAAGGCTTAACACCGTTTCATTTTACTACGGCAGCGATTTAGATAATTACACAGCGGGTTTGGATTCCTCTGCAAGAGATTATTTTCTTATGTATATAAACGGAATAAGCGAAGCAATACTCCCGGGCTTTGAATACGGTATATATGATAAGGAAAGTGCGCATGGAGGATTGATGGTTGAGCTCGGGAAGCTTACCGCGGAGCTTGACAGATACGCGGCAGGTTTTAATGAACTTGAAACTCAGATAAATAAATATAATGAAATTGCTGCGGCCGGACTTAAAAATGCACTTGCATTAAAATTATTTTACGCCAGTGGGGAAGATGGTAAAAACTGGCGTGGAGATATGCTGGCAATTAAAGAGGGGGATGTTCTTGTAACACCGGTACCGGTATCGGACCTGTCGGAATGGTCCGACAGTTATGATAGCACCAGCGGCCTGCGGAATACTGTCGTTTACAGCGCAATACCATTAACAAGGGACGGAAAGGTATTCTATTTAAACGGGATAATTGATGATATGAATAAAATATCATCAATGTTTAACTCTCTGGGTGAGGCGATGATGCAGAAATATGAACCGGAGGCAGAACCGGGTATAGCGGCCTTTTTAACCGAAGCGGATAAATACTACACCTCCGGGAACATATACAGTTATGAAAACAGCGAATTTTCATTTGAGTCACTGCTTCGCAGTGCGGTATCGGGTTATGAGGCTTTAAGTGAAAACAGAATTTCAGAAGTATCGGTTCTTACCGGAACGCTGAATGCAATGGAGTCAAATCTTGCAAATATAAAAAATACATTCGCTTCAAAGAAAAGGAGTTTTAATCTTATTGCCGGGGGTAAGAGCAGAGAGACGTTGCTTGCCGAACTGGAAGAGTCAAGAGTAGAACATGAAAAAGCAAAAAAAGAAGTGGAGGATTTCAGGAAGAAACTGAGTGACGCCCGCGGAGTATATGAAAGTGAAAATACCGCTTACGTTGAAAAAATGAATCTTGTAAGCGAAACATACAGCGATTACAAAAGATTTGAATTCGAGTACGAAAAAGCATATTCGATATGGGAATATGCGAAAACCCCATATATCCACGATGACAAAACCGATACAGGTGATATAGGTTCAGGGCAGACACCATCAGGCGGGAGCACGTACTACGGAAACATACCTGTACCGGACGCCAGGGATAATTATCAGAGAATACTGGCAAAATATAACCAGGTTATGGATGTGTATAATAAAAAAGCAGAGGCCGTGGTAAATCAGGATACGATTGAAAAACTCAACGAGGATGAGGAATACGCAAAACTGAAAGCTGATTTTATAAGAAAGAGCGAATCTTATATACGGGCATCGCAGGTGGATACAGTACTCGGCGAAGATTTAGAGCGTTTCAAAATAGAATACAAACTTTCTAAAGAAGAGTTTAATAATGCGAAAGAATCAGTAAAGTTTTATGCAGATGCGATTAAAGATCTTTCTGATGAGCAGAAAATTGAACTTGGCAGGAAAAGAGATATTATACTATCACATATTGCTGAATATGGTGAAAATAAATATATGAATGCAATGGCATGGTATTCAAGTTACAGGGTTATAGTTGGAGGAGCTGTTGGTGACCGGTATCATGCCAACATATCGGAATACATGTTATACCTGAACTTGCCGCCCGTAATAAAAACTGATATAGAGACTCTAAATAACCATTTCAGAAAAAAAAATACTTCGCTCGATTCAATTTTTTCTAATTATCAGAATTATCAATACCTTGCCAGAGTGACTGAAGAAGCTCGAAATAAATGGAAAAGTACATCTAAATTCAGGTATTTTAAAAAAAGAGAAAGAAAGAGAACATATGAAGCTTTAAAAAATGATAGAGACAACAGTTATTCAGCATATTACTGGAACGGTGTTGATCCGATAAAAACAACTATTACTGATTATATAAATAAAAGAAATGATTTTATTATAAAGGAAAGGAATTTAAATGAAATAGTATCAATTAAGAATCTTAACGACTTAAAAGAGTATTTAGATGAAGACAGCAAATACGGTTTGACTGAGGAGGATCTATCGCACCTGCATGATTCGGTTTCAGCTGGATTTGAAATAACAGACGAGAGTATCTGTCTCGATTTTTTAAGGAAAGATCAGCAGAGAGTTGATATTGATGGCGAAGCTGTAAAAGTGAAATTTCGGGATAATAAAGTCATTGTACTTGCGAAGGATGGTTCGGAGCTTACAGGTGATGAAAATCAATATGATATAACTAACCCGGGTATTAAGCTTAAGATTGAAGAAACAGAAGTTACTTCTTTTGTTAATGAAGGTATATATGATCTTTATGATCTGAACTTTAATATAAAATCAGTAACTGAAGTTTTAAAAAATATTGCGGATAAAAAAAGGGAAGAGTATTATAATCAGCTTATGAAATATGTTTTAAAAACTTCTGCTGATGGTACTCATGATTACACCGTGATGCTTCGCGATATTGAAAGCACTTTTAAAGAATTACAGGATTTTGCATCTAACTTTAATTTTGATGTGGATGATCCGGAAGGTGAAAAGAGACAAAGAAGTTTTGACGGATATGTAAAAATTACTACCGGGTATGCTAATGATGGCCAGGGTACATCAATACAGGATTTGATTGTCAGAGCTATGATGAACCAGAGTAGAATGCTTCAGGAGCAATTATGGGAACAGCAGGTAGATAAATTAACAGAACGTAGAAAACGCTGGAATGAGGTAACGGGATATATATTAAACCGCGGAATGGCAGAATGGAGAGAAAATTACAGCGAGTTCAAAAATCTCTGGACAAAATGGAAATCTGATGCTAAAAAGATGATCGCAGAGGGTGAAAACTGGTGGTCAGGAGTAAGCGCCGGTATGACACAGGAGATGACTCTCTGGTCGGAAGAGACATCAAAGGCGACATCAAAGGAAGCAGCACAGCAGATATATAACGAACTTGAAGGGAGAATTAGCAGGTACGAATCAGATTTAAAAAACAAGATGCCGGGAAATGCCGAATTTGAAATAAACACAGACCAAATACTAAGCCAGGTCATGAAAAACAGACCGGTAGACAGTATAGGCATACTGACACAGACAATGAAGAGTACAGACACAACAGCAGGATTTACAAACCTGCTGAACCTGGGACTAAGCGGATCATTGTTTAAATACAACGAAGAACAAATGGAAGAATACACAAACGCCATGGGGGTAATGAAAAACCTCCAGGTAATAGACATACTGAACGGGATAATAAAAAATTTCAACGAGCAGCTTGAAATTCAGAATGGAAGAGTATACGATGCAATTGGTAGAATTGCCACTGGTGAGGATATTATCGGCGCACCATTCCAGAGAAAAACGAATGAAAACCAGTGGAGCATAAGAGTCTGTGTTGAGAGTACTATTTTCAGGGATAAATATAAAACAAGAAGATTCACCGATTACAGTTATTTTGAAAACAGTACTGTGTTTCTGCAGCCTGTTAAAGGACTAAACGGTACAATGATCGATTTTACACAGTTGAACACATATAAAGCACTGGATAGTAAAGATCTTGATACATACGTAGGGCTTGAAGTCTACAGACTGCAGCAGGAAATCAGCAAAACATTTAAAAATCCGGAA
>PGXT01000030.1 GCA_002839285.1 Spirochaetae bacterium HGW-Spirochaetae-5
CCGAATGCATCGGTCCGCCCTATATGAAGATCAGAGTTTTCTGCAGATACAAGCCAGTCTCTTGCCCTCTCCACTCTGTTAAGAAATTCAGATGACTTCACGCCATCGGCATTTTTTGTATTTATAAGAATGTTAAGCCCCATGGTACCGCCGAACTTTTCACCAATCTCCACACTGGAAGTATTGATGTAATCATCCGCTTTAAAATATGATGGGAGAGATGTCTCTGTTCTGATTCTAAATACTCCCGCGGTGGAGATAACAGCGAAAATCATTGCGGCCGCAAGAACCGCACGGTGATGCTTGACGGCAATACCTGCAAGAAATTCCACAATCCGGTCTGCCGCACCCGCTTTATCAGAAGAATTATTTTTACTCCGCCATTTTAGAATTGTATTAATTATATTTGCGGATGTTCTGATCTCGACAAATGAAAAGACTGCCGGGACAAAGAGTGCTGCGATAAACACTGCAAAGAAAGTACCGATTGCGGCAAAGACTCCCCACTCAAATATTGAACTCACCTGTGTGGCCATATTGGTTGCAAATCCGATTACAGTTGTAATACTTGCAAGAAAAAGGGTCATCCCGATAGTCTTCATCGAACCATGAAGGCCGGCTTTACGGTCCAGCGCTATGCTCTCTTTATCAATAAGAAATCTGTTTATAATATGAATCGAATATGAACTCCCCACGGAGATCATAAGCGGAGGGAGGGATATACCGAGAACAGATAAACGGAACCCCAGATGTCCCATGAGCCCCAGAAGCCATATATCCGCCATAATCAGAGTTGCCAGCGGAACAAGTACACCCTGCAGTGTGCCGAAGTTCAGAAAGAAAATTACAGAAATTACAAGCAGAACAAGCGGTACAAAAAACATCAAATCGCTCTGCATATAATCATAGATCTGCTTATAAAGAACCGGTTCACCCTGAGTGAGCACACGAAGATCACTGCTGTTATAGCTTCCGGCAATTTCAAAAATTTCACGCGCGACGATCCCCTTTAAGTATGCGGGATTATGCCTTAATACAGCCTCAAACTCCATAAATTCTTTCTCTGTTTCAGGCAGAATACGTCTCCCCTCTGAATCCATACTCATCAGATCATAAGTGATTAGCGTATCATCTTTGCCAGAGAGCCCCTTCATTGTAAACGGGGAGAGAATCTCATCTACATACTTTTTCTCTTTAACCGCACGGGTGTTTTCGAGTTCGGAAATAATTTTATTTAGTTCACTTTTATAAATAATTTTATTTTCATAAAAAAGTTTTTTTATTTTCCGTGAGAGCGTCCGGGAGAATACCGGATCGTCAGCTTCGAACATTACAAGGAGTTCTGCAGAATCGATCCCCTGCCCGGCGTCAATTGCCGAAACTCTCTTTATTCTTGAACGTTCAAGTTCATCATTGTAATTCCTGAACTCTTCAATATCTGTAATAAGATTATCGGTTCGGATGAATGTATCTCTGCTCATCATGCTGCCGGAAGAGACATCAATTATAATAAACTTCCCGTTGTTGCCGTAGACCGCTTTTACATTCTCATTTGTAACATATTCGATATCATGCCGCGGCATCATACCGCTAAGCGAATTTTCAAACTCAAGCCCGGGAAGACCAAGTCCGAGTAAAACCGTCACAGCAATAAGAAAAACAATAGTTTTCTTCGGATGATAAACCGGTATATTAAAGAATCTGCTTAAAAATTTCTCCATTATTTTACTCCGCCCGCTCTTCTCTTTAAAGCCAGCCCGTCAAGGATCAGAGCCTTGAATGATTCAATTGTCGACTGCATTGTAAGATTATTTTTTATGACATACCCCGGGTAAAGAACGGCCTGCGCGGCGCCCAGTATCATGTCCACGGCAACTGCTGAATTAATATTCCCGTTCATCGATCCCGATGCTATACCGGATTCAATAGTCCGCCGTACCAGCTCCCGGTGCTGCTCTCTGAAATCATCAATTTTTTTATTAATATCGGGGTAGTCGTTCTGTATATCTCTTAAAAGCGGAATAGAAACACTTCCGAGAAGTTCAAACATGGCATCAAAAATATGATGAATCTTCACCATTGACTCATCTGCCGTTCGGTCAATTTCCAGAAAACGTGTATTTAATTTTTCGAGAAGTTCATCAAATATTTCCGTTACAATCTGGTCTTTTCCGTCAAAATATTTATATAAAGTTTTTTTGGAAATCCCGCATCGTTTTGCTATCATATCAAGAGTAACACTCTTGATTCCGAAAATTTGACTCTGTTCTCTGAAAATATTAAGAATCTTTTCTTTTATATTACTTGACATCTTCACCTGTCCTCTGTATCTATGGAAACTGAAAATACTATTAGAGTTTCCATAGATTTTTGTCAAGACAAAAACGGAGAATCCATGAAAAGAAGAATATTCCTCTATATAACACTTATCTTAATTATAACCATCCATGCTGCCGGAGAGGAGGGGCCCGAACGT
Organism: Spirochaetae bacterium HGW-Spirochaetae-5; assembly: GCA_002839285.1. Lineage (GTDB taxonomy): Bacteria > Spirochaetota > UBA4802 > UBA4802 > UBA5550 > WRGT01. The sequence continues at coordinate 2,477 of PGXT01000030.1, forward strand.
TCATTCGAAATAAGAGGATATATCGAAAACAATAATATTGTAAGCACATACACCGAACAGAATCTCCCCGATATTTTCAAAAAAAATGAACTGCATAGTAAGTTTGACATCCGATACGGCACAGAGGAGCTGTACGGAGTGATTATCTCTCACCAATATGCGCTCTCATCTGCTTTAAATGAAGATTATCCATACAGCGATTCGCTGAAAGTATCGCGGAACGGAAAAATTTCAGATAAAAACTATGAACTTAATTTCAACGAAGCATATATTAACGCCACATTCCCCATTGTGCGGATTCGCGCCGGGAACCAGATTTACGGATGGGGTACCGCCGATGTCTTTAATCCAACATCGTATTTCAACCCCATGGACCTCCGGGAGTTTATATTTAAAAATGAAGATGAACGGGTTTCCGGGATACCATCCATCTCGGCAATGTGGTTTATCGGCGACTACACACTGGAGACTGTTTTTGCGCCGGTGCAGGTGACATCTGAAATTCAGACGGGATCCGGTTTCTGGGCAATAAAAGAGAAAAAAGGACCCTTCCCGGTAGTAGTTGAAAATCCAGAAGCACTCGCATCTGCCCCTGAAAATTACGGATACGGCATCCGCTTTTCGGGAACTTTTTTCGGTACAGACGCATCGGCAAGTGCATACTACGGCCCCGACAGGGAACCGCTCATGCGTCCCATCCGCACATTAATTGAACCGGACAAACCGGTTTCGATCCTCGTTGAACCGGAGTATCGAATGACAGCCGCGGCGGGATTCGACATCTCTGCGAATTTCGACCCCTTCGTATTTCAGGCCGAGGTGAGCTATTCGCCATACCGCTACGGCGTATCGGATCAGCCTTACAGCGCCGATGTGTCGCTCCCTTTTGAAATTGTAGAAAATAAAACTTTAACGTACACAATCGGTGCCAATTATTTTATCCCGATGAAAAAACTTTTCGAATGGCATACAGGAACCGCTGTTCTAACTGCAGAGTGGATGCAGGTTATAAATTCAAACGACAAGGTTATGGATCCGCTTCTGACAGATATTATCAGCACAAGGTTTGAAGATACTTTTTTTGAAGACCGGCTGAAGTTTTCCATTACCGCCATGGGCGATATAAAAAACAACGGTATGAGTATATTTTCAAAGACAGGATGGGATTTTCAGAATGGATTTTTTCTTGAATTAGCCTATATTTATATCAAGGGAGACGATGGTTCGGTATTCGGATACTACGATGACAACGACCATGTAAACGTGAGGTGCCGCTATGAATTCTAGAATTTTTTACTATATAATAATTGTTCTTATATCTGCCGCCATAAGTTGCGGAGCACCGGGTGAAATCAATACAACATTATCCGGAAATATAGAGATCCCCGGCACACTTAGCGGATCCGCAGCAGGACCTCTCTTTATTGCTGTTTCAAAGAGTGACAATATTGAAAGCATCATGAATGATCCGGTAAACAGTATTCTTTATGTAAGCGCAATCGACAGGTCAAAAATGACTTTTTCATTTAGTCTTTCAGATGCGGGGCTCCAGCCGGGCGATACTGTCTTTCTGTTTGCCTTCGCGGACAACGACTACAGTGGAGGAATCCCCTACCCGACGCCGGGTGATGTTGTAGGATTTTACGTTAACCAGGAGACACTATCCACAGGCTTCAGATTATCTGAAGATAGCAATAATGTTCTGATAAATATAAACCGGCTGCAGTATGATATCTCTCCGGAGATAATAGGCATCATTGATGGTGATGAGGCAGGGGATATTATTCTCATAGCATATGCAGGTGATTTCAATTCACTGGATTTTACAGATCTTGATACAAATGCCATTATCGGCTACAAAAAATTTTACAAGAGCAGCGCACCCTGCCTGTACTCAATTAAAGTTATGCCGTATATCCAGCCTGAAAAATATTCCATGCCGATCCTTGGTGTTTACATTATCGCTCTTCTTGATAAGAATGGAAACGGCATGCCTGATTCCGGAGACAGCATCGGTTTCCCCATAAACGGAACCGACGGTGATTATCCCATGGCAATCAATATTGCAAACTCTGTAAATTCTACAACGACAATATATTTTAAAAAAAATATAACCGATCCTGTTACACCGGAAAATCCGATGATCTTAACAGGCACCTTAGATGCCCCGACTGGTTATGACCCCGGCAAACCTATGTTTCTTATAGTTGCAAAAAGCAGTGACCCGAATGAAATTTTCACAAATATGCTTGATACAGTCAAATATTTTCAGAATATAACAGCCTCGTACAATTCAACATCCGGTACTTTCTCATTTAACGAAGACCTTTCATCAAGCGGACTTGTCGCAGGCGATACTGTAATGATTATGGCTTTATGGGATAAAGACTTTACGGGAGGTTTCCCATCTGCAACTTCAGGAGATACTGTGGGATTTATACAAAACAAAAATGCCTATGCCTTCACAGTTCAGCTTAATTCCGGAACAAATACCGTTGTAAAAGAATCCGACGGTTCATACACATTCAATACTGTAGCCGGCTATGATTTTTCACTTAAGCGGACTATATATGAACATGCAGCTTCTATAAAATTTAAGCTTGAACAAGGCAACCTTTCAGCAACTGAGTTTGCAAACGGCAACCTCGTGCAGGTAATTGCTGTATATGATTCGACCCCATATACATTAGCAACCTACAGCACTTTTAAAAACAATTTAAATATGGATAATATCATCGGTTCTGCAAAAGTACTCATAGAACATGACTTAAGTGCAACTGTAACATCTCGTTATACAATACCTATTATGCCTGCAATACCATCAGGTATTCCAGGAATAAACCCGTTAGATTTTTCAATACCGGATATTTATATTGTAGGATTTCTTGATACAAACGGAAACGGTAAACCTGATACGGGAGAGAAACTGGCGTTCTATTACAAAAACAGTATTGCAACATTCTTCCAGGATGTTCCGGACAAGATTACACTGGTTGATGGCGCAAATGTTTTAAGCCTTAAAAATGTGAAATTTTCCCAAACATACTAAAAATATTTCAGTATTTATTCCTTAACTTTTCTCAAGTAAAAAAAGCTCTATTATCCCCGCCACCGAGGGCGGCGGGGATATATATTTTTTGTTTTTTACTCTAAAAATTATATTTAGGAATAATTACTGAAAATATTTTGAGTTATTTCAAAAAATTCTGTTTTTGAAACAACGGTGAGCCGCACAAAACCTGTAAAAATGCTGCATCCATTTAACCCGCAAAGACTAAGTGTTAAGAAACCCTCTTGAATTGAAAACGGCTGTTCCTCATCTGCGAAACAGCCGTTTAAATTAAGCCGGTTTATCCACCCTGCAAAAACCGGTAAAACTATAACTCAGGCAGGGATCTTACTGCTGCGTACCCATATCTTCTGAATCTCCGCCATCTTAACAAGTTCATCCCGTACTGCCGGGTGTGCTATATTTATCAGCTCCTCGGCTCTCTGCCATGTGGTTTTCCCTTTCAGCATTGCAATACCGTATTCGGTAACCACATAATTGGTTATGCTTCGCGGAACTGTAACGGCCGCTCCGGGAGGGAGAATCGGAGTAATCCGCGACACAATCTTTCCATCAATTTCATTTGCAGACTTAAGACAGATAAGCCCTTTCCCTCCAACAGAACGGTACGCGCCGAAGATAAAATCGAACTGCCCCCCTGTACCGGATATCTGCCTTACCCCTGAGGACTCGGAACAGACCTGGCCGTAGAGATCAATTTCAACGGCGTTATTTATGGCTATAACATTATCATTCTGAGCAATGCGGAATGGATCGTTTGTATAGCTTACGGGATAGCTTGCACATACCGGATTACTGTCGAGAAAATCATATAGTTTTTTTGTACCCATGGCAAAAGTATAAACAATCTTCCCCTTATCTACAGACTTATACTTTCCGGTAATGTTTCCGTTATTGTACATGTCAACAAATGAATCGACAAGCATCTCGGTATGGATCCCGAGGTCTTTAAGATCTGATTTTGCGATAAGGTCACCAACTATATTCGGCATGGCCCCGATCCCCAGCTGAAGACAGGCCCTGTCATGTATTTCATTCATAACAATCTGAGCGATTTTTCTGTCAACATCGGACACCGGAGTTTCAGGGAGCTGGATAAGCGGACGGTTGTCGCCGTGTACAATATAATCAATCTGGGAGATATGAATGGACTCTCTCGCACCTCCGAGACACTGAGGAACCGCTTCATTTACTTCAGCTATTACAATTTTTGAAGCCTCACACATTGCCATTGAAATTGAATTACTGGTTCCAAGATTGCAGAAACCGGATTTATCCATGGGCCCGACTTTGATCATGGCAACATCAGGCTTGACATATCCCCGTTCAAAAAATGAAGGCCCCTCATGATAAGTCAGAGATATATAATTGCAGAGATCATGGTCGTGAGACTTTCTGCTTGCCCCGCTGAAATGCCAGTCGTTGAAAATAAAATGTTTTCTATCAGGATCTTTCTGAACAATCTGCGGAACATATGGACAGCAGACTGCACGGACCTGTACATTATAAAGCTCATCTTTTCTTGCCGCAAGCGCCGCGTCGAGCACATGAGAATTCATTACAAATTCGCCGTAGTGCACCAGGTCACCCGACTTGACGATCTTTACGGCATCTTCTGCTGTTACCGTTTTCTTCTGATATTCTAAATTATAATCCATTATGATACCCCCTGATTATTCAACATTACTGTTACTATTATAGACGATTAACAGAAATCAGACAATCAGGCATATCAGTATTTATTCGATAGGTGTATATATGAAATATCCCATAGGGTTTCCCCCCATGGGATATTTCATTGCAGCTAACGATTGAATTAAATCTTGTCATTTCGAACCCTTCGACAGGCTCTGGATAAACTCCTGTGAGAAATCTTAGATTTCTCAGCCGCTATCACTTCTTCGAAATGACAGACTATGTATTCCTTCATTCGTTGAATGCAATAGTAAATAATTATACTTTAAGAATTAAAGAGATACTACATTTCTTGGAGTCCCCTTTTTAAATGCCTTTATATTCTCAGTTATCTCCGCAACAAGTCTTCTTCTGGATTCAATACTTGCCCATGCGATATGAGGAGTAATAATTAGATTCGGAGCCTTTAATAGCGGATCATCTGCACGCGGAGGCTCCTGCTCCATTACATCTATTGCTGCTCCGGCAATTATTCCATTCTCAAGAGCATGACAAAGAGCGGCCGGATCGACAACTGCACCTCTTGCCATGTTAATTAAAAATGCTGTCTTCTTCATGCGCGAGAGAAAATCTTTATTAATAATATATTTAGAGTAATCTGTAAGAGGCATATGAATCGAAATAAAATCCGATTCTGCGGCAAGATCATTCAGTGCCAGTCTCGGATATGGCCCGTCAGATTTACTTTCATCCCGCTTCAGTACAACTACCTTCATTCTGAATGCTTCACAGAGACGGGCAACCTCTTTACCTATGGCGCCAAGCCCCATGATTCCGATTGTCTTCCCTTCAAGATCAAAGAACGGCCAGGTCCCCATTGTGAATATTTCAGATTTACTCCAGGAACCGTCATGCGAGGCATTGTTATAATTAATCAACTGTGTAGACATAGCAAGGACAAATGACATGGTAAGCTGAGATACAGTAGTTGTGGAATAACCGGGTACATTAGCGACTGCTACGCCTCTTTTTTTTGCTGCGGCAGTGTCGATATTATTATAACCCGTAGCGGCCACGGCTATCATTTTCAATCCTGTACATTTTGAAATGGTCTCTTCATCTACCACAACCTTGTTTGTAATAATAACTGCAGCATCTTTACATCTGTCAATTATGTGATCCTTTGATGTAACCCGATGACAGACAAGTTCGCCAAGCTCTGAAATGGTTGAAAACTCAATGTCTCCAAAATCCACTGTAGATGAATCAAGAAATACTATTTTATCACTCATTTTAATCCTCCAATAATTCCAGAACATTTTTTAACAAAAAACGCTTTAGACTCTCCCCGATGCCGAAGAAGAAGTAAAGATACATTTTCATTTTTAAAATGATATAGTAAAGCTAAAAATTCATCCGTTTAACTATAAAAAAAGAGGCCGAAGCCTCTTTTTTTTTACAACCTAATTTTAAATTCAAAACTACTCTTCAAGCGCTCCGGTGAAAATTGCGCTGGTGGCCTTGTTTACTGCGGTTTCACCAAAAAGCAGATACTCTGTATACCCGAAAAACTTCTGGAACTCAGATCCTAAATAGAACTGACCTGATAAAACTCTTCCTGTATAGTATGCGGCTTCAATATTCTCGGCAAGGAATTTTTCACGATCCTCCCCTTTTTTATCCCCTACAAGTTCCTTCATTTTCACAGCAGCAATAGTCAATCCCCATAGGTGCATCCATGCATACGTAAGTTTTGAAAAAGCCTGCTGAAGCGGAGTCGCGTTAGCAAATATGTTCAGAAATTTTCCACCTGCCATATCGGACTTAAGAAGATTGATGACCTCATCCATTTTCTTAACAGCATTCTCCATTGTCACAAGATACTTATCTTCAACAATCCCCTTTGCTGCAGAAATTGCCTCGGCTATTCTTTTCTTATAAACTGTATAGTTGACCTGATCCTTATTCATGAGAATTTTTCTCATAGTAAGGTCCATTGACTGTATACCGTTTGTCCCTTCATAGATTGCAAGAATTTTAGCATCACGCGCGTACTGCTCAACTGGATAATCGCAGCAGAAACCGTATCCGCCATAAGACTGAATCGCGTCACCGGTAACCTCCCATGCAGTATCAGTATTTCCGGCTTTATTTATAGGAATAAGAATTTCAATGAGAGCCTGAGCCTCGTCCTTAACCGCACCCGATTCCACATGAGCTATATCATGCAGATAAGCAAGATAATATGTAAGAGATCTCATCGCTTCAACTTTAGACTTCATTGAAAGAAGCATTCTCTTAACATCGGGATGATTGATAATGGCAACACCCTTCGCTTCAGGATTGAGCATCTGGGTAACATCAACACCCTGTATTCTGTTGCGGGCATAGGTAACAGCATGCATATAAGCCGCACTGGAAACGGACCCGCCCTGACTTCCTACATAGAGACGGGCTTCGTTCATCATCTGAAACATGATCTTCATCCCCTGTCTCTCCTGCCCCATGAGAATACCGCGGCATGCCCCTTCATCGCCGAAATTCATAGTACATGTGGCCGAAGCTGTTATCCCCATTTTATGCTCAATACCGGAACAGTTTACATCATTGAACTCACCGAGAGAACCATCCTCTTTTACCCAGTACTTAGGCACCATAAAAATCGAAATACCCTTAGTCCCTGCAGGATCTCCCTCGATGCGAGCAAGAACCGGATGAATCATATTCTTGTAGTAATTGTTGTCGCCCGATGAGATAAAAATTTTCTGTCCGGTAATTGTATAGGTACCGTCGGCATTCTTTACAGCCTTTGTTTTAAGAGCCCCGACGTCTGAACCGGCATCAGGCTCGGTAAGACACATTGTTCCGCCCCATTCACCGCTTAGCATTTTTTCTATGATGGCGTCTTTATCCTTCCCCTCTTTCATAAAGTTAAGAACCAGATTCATTGACCCTACACTGAGCATTGGATACATTGTAAATGAAACTCCCGCCGCGGAAAAGAAATCGGTAGTGGCATAGTAAACCGCTTCAGGCATCCCCATCCCTCCGATCTCCGCGCTGTTGGCTATACCGATAAAACCGGCTTCATAATAAGCATCGAGCCCCTGCTTAAACCCTTCAGGAATGGTAACCTCCTTTGTTGAAGGATTATACTTCGCGTGTTCTTTATCCGCCTCCTGATTTACAGGATAAACTTTTCCTACTGCAATTTTTTCAGCCAGTGTAAGAACCTCTTCGAAGGTATCTTTGTCAAAATCCGCGAATAACGGATATTTATTAAGCTGATCAACTTTAAGCATTTCAAAAAGTATAAAACGTACATCTCTTGAATCAATAACTGGATTAAGTGCCATAAACTCCCCCTGAACTATTAGCTAAGCTAAGATATATTTCCTATCATCGGAGCAAATCCCAGATAATCAAGAACATTTCTTTTTTAACTCTCAGTAAATTGCAATTTTTTACAATACGTATTAAAAACTAACACAAAATTAAAAATGAGCATTTTTATTTTAAAATTCTGTCAAAATTCTAAACAGTTACCGCCTGCGGGTACAGTTTTTCGTAATAAACTTTTACAAGTGCTCAAAACTATTCCAAGAATAAAAACTCTCATATAGTAAAACACCCCCTGAGTCAGACTCAAAAATCGACCGGTCAGTCTGTGAATCTGATTCATTTTATTCCGGAGAGTCAGGCAGCCGCCAGTTTCAGATAATACTGTAACAGATAAAAATATTCCCGACAATAGGTCGGTTCAGTATTTATTCAGTCGGAGTAACTACGAATTTTCACATAGGGTCTCCCCCTATGTTATATGATTATTTTCTGCGGGTAAGTTCCCACTGAGATGCGTGCTGGATCAGTTCCGTGGCATTTTTCAGATTCAATTTTTCCTTGATATGTTCGCGGTACGTATCTACAGTCTTAATGCTGAGACGGAGGATCGATGCAATCTGTTTTGTTTCATGTCCGCTGCCGATAAGTTCAAACACCTGAAGTTCACGGTCAGTGAGAGTTGAAATCCGCGTTTCTCCTGCTTCATCATTTTTCCCGATAACTTTTTTCAGCAGCTGATTCCGGATCTTCTCGCTAGCATAAATTTCTCCGGCAATGACTGTTCTAATTGCTTTAACAATAACGTCCGATGCCTCCTGCTTCATAATGTAGCCGGTTGCTCCGGCGGCGAATGAGCGGTCCGCATAAAAAGTTTCATCAAAGACAGAGAGTACAAGTATGGGGACTTTCTGATCAGTTCGCCGGATATATTTAATGAGATCAATTCCATTCATATCGTTCAACGATATATCGACTATAATAACATCAGCTTTATTATTTTTCAGATACTCAAGGGCCTTATCTCCGCTGTCAACCTCCTGACAGATGCTCATATCATCAAGCTGTGATATGAGCATACATAGCCCCATCCTTACGATGGAGTGATCTTCAACAATCATAACTGAATGCTTTTTCTTTTTTGCAAAACCGGGCATATTAAAACCTCAAATTTAAACTGTCAATTTTTGAATCATTTCCGTAAAGAGCAGAGTATCCGCACACCTGACGATGCGGGATTATTCCCGATACTTATTTTTGCGCCGATGAGCTTAGCTCTGAACTTCATAAGCTTAAGCCCTAGACCTGTAGAATTTCTGAAATTTACCCCTTCAAAACCTCTACCGTTGTCGCACACTTCAATTTCGGTTTTGCCGCCGCTCTCCCTGAGACTTATAACAATATGATCAGCGGCTCCATGCTTTACCGCATTATGAACGGCTTCATTAACTATATAATAAAGCTCCGTCGCCTTCATGACATCAAGATCAGCAGCTCCGCACCCCTCTTCAAATACACATGAAATTTCATAAAGTTCACTTATCGAAGCTGCCAGATTTTTAAACGCGCTGGGGAGCCCTTCATAATCGATCTCCACAAGAAAAAGCCCCTTCAGAAGCTTCTTCGTAAGAGTGAGAGATTCACCTATGAGACTGTATATTTTTTTTATATCCTTAATCTCGATCTCGCGGCCGCGCTCCTTCTTCATCTCCAGGCTACGTATTATCAGAGAGATACCGGTAAGATATTGTATAAGATTATCATGAAGGAGTTCCCCCACGCGCTGCTGTTCACGTTTGCTTATTTCGTTTATCTGAGTAAGAATATAATTGTACTCTGTCATATCAATAAGAGTAACAACATACTGAGAGGCATCGGGGCCAAGCGCTGTCAGACAGTAAACATCACGGACCTCTCCCGACTTGACTTTAAGTTTAAATTCACTTTTATTTATCAGAGAAGCTTCATCGGCGCCAAGCTCCCGGGCGTTTTTCCTGATTTCACGGACATACTCGGGGATGACAAAATCCTGCCATGTCATTCTCCCCTCCATCTCTTTTTTACTGAATCCCGACAGAGTAACCATACCGTTATTAACAAGAGTAAGCATATCGTTACGGACAATCCCCATTGCTGAACCGGTACACTCGAAAACAGTCTTGTACATCTCCTCCGAAAGCCGGAGAGCATCTTCAAGTTTTTTCTTCTCTGTGATATCAAAGAATATTGAAATGATACAGTTCTCTCCGTTAAGCAGTATTGGCTCTGCTGAATAGATATAGTTATGCAGATCACCATTCCTGTGCCTGAATACTATCTCAATATTCTTGACGGCCTTACCATCCTTTAGCGGAGATATATTTCTCTCCCTGGCTTCGGGCGGCTCCCAGATATTAATATCATAAACGGTTTTGCCGACAATATCTTTACGGCTGTAGCCGGTATTCCTTATAAACTCATCATTGACTTCGACAATTCTTCCAGTCTCGAAAGTTGTAACACTGAGACTTATCGGAGCGAGACGGAAAGACCGTGAAAACTTCTCCTCGGAAATCCGGAGAGCTTCTTCAAGTTTTTTTCTCTCGGTAATATCAAAGAAGTTTGAGATAATACATTCAACTCCATCTACCGAGATAAGGTCCGCGGAAAAAATATAATCATGAAGATCCCCGTTTTTATGCCTGAAGACAATCTCCATATTTTTTACCGCACTGCCCCGCCGGACAGGGGATATGATCCTTTCTCTTAATTCGGGGGTTTCCCATATATTGATATCGAGAACAGTATTGCCTATAACCTCTTCACGGGTGTACCCTGTGTTTCTCAAGAACTCATCATTTACTTCAATAACAGTTCCTTTGGCAAGAGTTGTAATTGTAAGGCTTATAGGGGCAAGATGAAATGACCGTGAAAATTTCTCCTCGGATATCCGGAGAGCGTCCCCCGGTTCTTTAATCTCTTTAACAGGATTATTCACGGGAACAACTTTAAATACAGCGCAGATATTAACCTGATTTTTGTTCCCGCTTAAAAAAAAACCTATAGAGATATTATGAATCTGACCATCGGCAGATTTCAGCGAAATGTTAAGATTCCGGTTCTCAGCCGAAATATCCGGTTTCAAAAGTGAGGAAACAATCCTCTCCGATTCGGCAGCAATATCGGTTTCACTCTCACACTGAAGCTGCCTGAGGATATCCCATATCTGCAGACCCGAAGTATCAGCCGATGTAATCCCGGTTAATTGTTCCATTGCAGGATTCCATTCAACAACATAACCGGTGTTATCAAAAACAGCAATGCCATCACTTAGATAATTGGATACAATTCTGATCGTATCCATCCGATTAATCCTGTCGGAAAGTTTTATCTTTATCCTGGATCTTTGTTGTCATCTCAATAAATTTTTCATAAAAATCCTTCAGCTGATCATCATCCCGAAGAGCCCTGACCGCGGGCTCCTTCCCGTCAATTATATCCTGAATATGCTGAGTCATAACATATATCGGACCGGAAATTGTATGTGTTAAGCGGATAAGGTAATAGAAAAGAATCAGCCCCATGACCAGCATGAAAAATGTAACAAGTGAAATAACAATAAAACCGGATTTCAAAAGACCCTTAAGTACAGCTATATGTGCTTCAATTACCCCTATACTTTTATTATGATCATCGGAAATTTTTCCGGACATAAGCTTAAGGTCGGGGCTTGAAGTCATATCCGAATACTTGATAAATGCATTAACAATATTCTGCTCGGTTTCGACTGCACCGTTGAGATTTGAAATTGTTCCGCTGATTTTTTTATCGGTGAGAACTGTATGTGCTGTCAGAAATGCTATTATGAAGAAAAAAGCTATAAAATAAAAACGTATTACAGAAAATGTTGTTCTCAGCTGCAATTTCTTATCGATCAGTCTTTTCCGTTTCATCAGTTTTCTCCGGATTAAATCTTATTTATAAATAAAAACTTTTCTTCCGGCAGCAATTTATTTCCGAGGGCACAGCGCTTCGCGCATAGGCACTCTTGAAAATAATTCGCAGCCGCTTTATCCCCGTTTAAGAAAGAGGAAGTGAGAAATAAGACCTTATTATACATTTAAATCTACGTTAAAGAATCAATATTTAATAAAAATGAAAAAAAATATGAAGTCAAGCAAAATGCCTTGTAAAATAATAATTGCTGTGAAATTATATGATCTTAATTTATAAAAAATGACCTATATCCACACCCGAATACAGCAGGCATAAATTTTTCTTTTTTTTACAATAAAATATATGTTAAGGAATTAACATTGAAAAGACATAGTAATTCATGAAGAAAATAATTTCCACAATCCTTATATTGACCGTACTTCAATCCGGTCTTTTTGCGTCTCCGAATCATGGTCCGGTGATTAAAGCATTCTATGCCCCTTACGGAGGGGGATCGTATCTTGTCCCTCACGACCCGTCAATAAACGGCGGCCAGGAGGGGCTCACATCCGGATCAGCAGTTATCGACGAAGATGATTCGCTGAAAACTCTGAGCGGATACTCGATTTCAGGGGGGTATTTTTACGACTGGATTCAGGGCGATATTAGTTATACATATATAAATAGTGACGATCTCTGCGTAGTAAAAGCATCAACTCCGGGAGATGAGCTTGAGGCCGATGCGTCATTAAGAATTTTTGATGCGAAAATGGGTTATCGATTCAACAATCCCGGAGACACCTCATACAAGTGGCTGTATCTTGGGGTAAGACACACTCAACTTGATATCTCCTATAACAATACCGGAGTAGATTCCACAGGTTTTATTGGAGGATTTTACGGCTTCAGCAGCTTCGGACTCTCCGGTCCCTTCGAATTCGTTTTAACCTATGATATATACGCAGGGACATACCGCTATGACAACAATCACCTGAAAACTGATGTTGATATAAATATTAACCGTAAGTTCGCAGTGGATTTCGGACTCTCAGGCGGGATGGGTGTTCAGTATGAGCCCTGGGATCTTGCAATAGTCCTGAAGGTATCACCCTTTATCACATGGAACAGATACAAGTCTCAAGACATGGGGAATGACAGAGAGACCGAAGCGGCTCTTTCAGGTACAATGATCGGGATTGAAATAATATTCTCAATCCCTGATTACAGACACAACATTGTTGAATAGATTATAAGGTAAGTAATTTAACAGGAGAAGCCGGTGAAACATTTCCTTAAATTTGCAATAATATCTTTTCTGACGCTGACCGGCTGTGCCTCAAGCCCCTTTGAAAAAAACAGAATCCAGGACAGTACCGGAGCCGACCCCCGAAGCATTGTACTTAACTACGAAAACCGTCTGCAGAAATATAAAACATCAAACATCGAATCTCACCTGAAAATATATATCGAGATAGAAAAGCCCTACATCATCAGCACTCCATCACTGAAGGAGATGGACAGAATATACAGCATTGCAGAAATAGAGGGGACAACCGTTTTCAGAATAGCTATCAGCAGCACAGGTGAAATACTATCATCAGAAAAAATTCTATCAGCGGGACTATCCCTGGATGATGCTGCTGCGGATATACTTAAAGAGATAAAAATTGAGCCGTCATATCTGGCGGGAACCTCCCATGTATCATTTGCTGATATTAAAATCTCATTTAAAGCGGATGGTACGGAATGAAAAAATTTCTATTCGCATTGCTGATATTTTTCCCGGCAACGGGACTCTATGCATATTCCATATCCGGAAAAGTTACCGACAGCGCCACGGGAAAACCGGTTGCGGATATATCGGTAGGCATTGAAGAATTAAAAATGATACAGAAAACATCTACCGATGGGACTTTCAGTTTCGGTGATATCCCGGCAGGATTCTACACTCTCCATACAGCTCACCCTCTCTACGGGAACAACAGTGTAAAAATTCGAGTTAAAAGAAACTTTGTAATAGATTTAGAACAGACGCAGACGGTACACAAGGTATCTCCGGTTTTAAATTCATACAAAGGAAACAGCCGCCGTCCGGGGGAGCAGTCCATATCATCGGACGATATAAAATATATGCCCATGAGCGGCGCCGGAGATTCTCTTCACCTGCTTCAGTCTCTGCCCGGTGTAGGGAGTTCCTTTTCTATGGGAACTATACCATTTATCCGTGGAATCAACCCCATATACGATAAAACATATATAGATGATATACCCGTTGATTATCCATATCACTATATACCTCCGATTGTTCCATTGTTGTCTTCTATAAATGAAACAATAATAGATAAGGCGTCGATAATCAAAGGCCCCTACCCGATGATTTACGACGACAGCCTGGGGAGCATCATTCATATAAAGACAAAAGAGGTTGAGAATCCCGGTGTCCATGGTAAAATTATACTGAACCCGCTTATTCCGCTCTTCCCTACAATTTACTGCGAAGCGGCACCGACGGCAGACTTTTCTCTGATCTTCGCCGGACGCCGGACTTATATCGACTGGGCTGCTGATGCGGCAGAGATCGAAAGTTCAAACAGATTTTATTTTCAGGATCACTATCTGAAACTGAGATATAATCTTTTTTCAAAACACAGAATTTATTTCACAACAATCGGTTCCGATGACAACATCACAACCGGCGACCTTGAAGCAGGTAACGAATACCACGCAGAATCACTGAAATGGCAATTCATGTACAGCAGAAAGCTTCTTCTTGAAACATCTCTTTTACGAAACAGAACAAACCATTACTTTTTTGAAAAAGATGAAGCGGACCCGATCGATGTATCCTATTCACCGCTCATGTACAGATTGATGCAGACCCTCACCGCCGATGTTTCAATCCTTGACATAACCACAGGATATGAATACATCATTCATAAAGATGGAGTATCCGGAAATATCGCCCTCTCCGATCTTGTCGATTACGACCTCTCTGATCACACCGGAGGAACCGCATCGGCTTCTTTCCCTATCGAAGGCAGAACATTTTCGGTATTTAATGAAACCGGCATAAACATACATCCGGTTCGTCTGAATCTGGGGGCACGGTATAAGTATTACGGTCCATTATCCAGTCACTCCGTTTCATACCGCGGTATGGCTTCCTGGTTTATTAAAGATAAAGATCTGAAAGTATACGCCGGCGGCGGATCATACCACGCTCAGCCCGACATGTACTATTATCTTGGGGATATAAACGGCAGTCTTGAAGAGAGTAAGTCATACAACGGTGTTGCCGGTTTTGAGAAAAAAATCACAAAAGACATAACATGGCAGATCGAGTCGTACTACGCAAAGTACCGGAATCTCTTCTCGGGTAACTTCAGCGGCATATCGAGCACAGAGCTTCAGAGACTTTCTCAGATCAATCCCTATTCAAAAGATACAAGCGGTCACACATACGGCGCCGAGTGCTACATAAAAGGAAACTGGGGTCCGGTGTACGGATGGACGAGCTATTCTCTCTCCAGATCACGCATGAGTGACGGCACCGATGAATACAACTCCGACTATGACCAGACACATATATTTAAAGCAGCCGTGTTAACACATCAGGGGAGATGGACACCTTCGGCTATATGGCACTACTACACTTCCATGCCGTACACACCTGTAACCGGTTCAACATCCGACGGCTCAGGGGGATACGATCCTGAGTACGGCAGTTACAACTCAAAACGATACCCTGCACATCACAGACTTGATGCTAAGCTTACCTACACCAGAGACAACATACGTTTTTACATCGAAGTCTGGAACATCTACTACGTAAAGGGGTATGACAGGGATGAAGATAAGGCAATTAAAAATGATACATACCTCTTCCCGTCTTTTGACAATGACAAGCCATACAGCAGCAGCAATCCGGAAAAGCAGAAGGATATCCCTGCGGCATTTCTATGGGCGGGGGTAGAGATATGCTTCTAAGAATTGCAGCGGCTTTACTGCTTTTAACAATACCATTTTATGTCCATGGATCTCTTATTACTAGTGACCGTTACCAGCAGATAGACGCGGAGAAAGATATTGAAATTTTAAAATCTATCATCTCCAGAAATCCCGATGACCTGATAAACATTAAAAGACTTATAGACCTGACATATACACTTGAAAAATTTGACCAGACTGAAAAATATTGTGCAATGTATCTCTCTGCTAAAAAAAACAGTGAAATTGCATATCTGAAAATAATAGCCGCCGCATCCTCAGGAAAATTCAGCAGCGCATCTGAACAGATCGGCACATTCATCGATGAATACAAACGTGAACTGAGCAGCAGAGATATCTCTCTTCTTTTATACAAACAGAGTCTGTATAAAAAATCATCGTTTACACGGGGATATCCATCCGGTGCAAAGTTAACCTCATGGGGAACAGACTCTCAGATCAGCTGGTACATCCCGGTAAACAATATATTTTCACTTTATAATCCTTCAGGTTCCAACCGTAAACTATTTAATCACGGGAGCGATTCTGCCGGAGAGGCTCTGAACTTTCCTGATTTCCTATCAGGACTCTCTGTAGAATCTGTTAACTTCATCTCTCTCTCAAGTGACGGGAGAGAGATTCTTGCAGGTTCAGGCGACAATAAATCATCAAAAATATATACAAGAGCATACATTCCTGAAAAGAGAAAATGGTCATCATGGGACAGCCCCGCTGAGCTTAACCCGGGAAGATTGAATCACTCTCCGAATTTTATCGACGACAATACGGTTATATTCTCCTCGTCAGACGGAGCGGACTTCGATCTGTACATTTCAGAAAGGGACAGCAGCGGCAGGTGGAGCAGAGCCTATAAACCTGCCAACATCAACACCCCCCTTGATGAAATATCCGCATGGGTTCATCCCGACGGGAAAACCCTGTACTTCTCAACAAACGGACGGGAGGGGATGGGGGGATTCGATATCTACGGCGCCCGTCTGCTTAAAAAAGATAATTTATACGAAGCATCAGATATCAAAAATATTGAGTCAGTAAATACATTCCGCAATGAAAAGTTTCCGCTCTTTGTATCACCCTCCGGAACTGAGGCATTCTTCAACTTCAGAGAGGGCAACAAATTCAGCATTTACAGCAGCACAGCTTTTTATAAACCTGAGCCGGTATTCTTTTATAATGCCGGAATAACAGATGATTTAAACGGCAATCCGGTAAGCGGAGCAGCTGCGGAATTCAGAACTTCAGACTCGGCGGATTTAATAAAAAGACCTGTATATTCCGACGGATTTACAGGTGCAATTCTCAGGCGGAACCGGAAATATACACTTACGGTAACAGCGGAAGGATATGAGCCTGTTTCAAAAACCCTGTCATTCACAGGCGGCAGTGCTGATAAAAATCTTCTTTCTGAAAAAATCCGGTTAAAGAAAAAACCGGAAAAGCAGAGAGTAACCGGCTACACTACTCTCATCACATCATTAAAACTTATCGACTGCGAAGAATCAATATCGCTCCCGACAAAAGAGACTCTTGAACAGAGGATAGGTGTACAGCCTGACGGTATAAATTACGGCAGAAATATATCATCATACACAGTATGCGGCGACATCAGGTGCGCAATACCAGACGGTAAAACCGTTAAGGCAGATTTTGTTGTATTCGGAACATTGAGGAAGACAAAACAGACAGCAATGAAAACTCTCGGTGATAAAGGGGAGGATCAGTATCTGGCAAGACGTGTCAGCGAAACAGTATATATACTTGAACTGAATCTTATTGATACTGCATCGGAGAGGATTCTTCTTACATTCAAACGGACTACAGTCAATCCCGATTCGTTAAAGAATCTTGCGGTTGAGTTTGCTAAAAAGACAGAGAAGTTTTATACTCAGGGGAATAGATAAATCAGGGGTCAGAGCCGGGTGTTTAACCGGTTTATGTGTACTAAAGGTACAGAGCCCTATATTACTATAAATACTAAAACTGCAGCAGCAGCTGCCTCTCTCTGCACTGATCATCCTCATTTTCAAAATTAGAGAGAGATATGCCAAGCAGTCTTATTTTCTTATTCCCCGCTTCGGTATATTTTAAAAGACGTAGAATCTCTTCCATAATAACATCGGCAGAATCAGCAGGGTCGTCAACAGTTGTGCTTCGGGTACAGAGCTGAAAATCGAAATACTTCACCTTAAGAGTGATAGTTCTCCCCTTCAGGCATTTTCTTTTGTATGCAGCCTCAAGCTCTTCGGCAATCTCACGAAGAATTGAGTGGATCAGGTCCAGATCGAGTATATCCTCATCGAGAGTAATTTCACGGCCATAGGATTTACGCTCACGGTATGGAGTAACCGGCCGGTTATCAATTCCGCGGACAATATCGTAGTAAAATCTCCCCGCTTTCCCGAAATGTTTAATCAGTTTCTCAAGATCGGCGTTTTTAAGTTCAGAGCCGTTATTTATTCCAAGAGCAATCATCCTCTTTTCACTCACCTTCCCCACTCCGAAAAATTTACCGATGGGGAGGGATTCGAGAAATTTATCAGCCTCACCCGGTTTTATCAACGCGATACCGTTGGGCTTGTTAATTTCCGATGCAGTCTTTGC
>PGXT01000201.1 GCA_002839285.1 Spirochaetae bacterium HGW-Spirochaetae-5
ACTAAACACAGTCATGGCTAACAAACCTCCGTTTAATCCCCAGAAGCTGACTTTCAGGAGAGTGTCTGACCATGAGTCTATCTTTACAATATGGCGTACGGAAAAAAGCATAAGCGCAATGGCAAGCAGTCCGTACACTCCGAAAAGCGCAGTATGCGCATGAAGAGGCGTAGTATTGATCCCCTGAATGTAATAAAGAATGATAGGGGGATTTATAAGGAATCCGAAAACGCCAGCTCCGACAAGATTCCAGAATGCAACTGATATAAAGAAATATAAAGGCCACTTGTAGGGATAATTGACACCGGACTTTTTCAGAAGCTTCATATTACCTGCAGCTTCAAATCCCAGAAGTGCAAGAGGCACAACCTCAAGAGCTGAGAATACAGCACCTATCGCAATAAGAGGCGCAGGTGTTCCGGACCAGTAGAGATGATGAAATGTTCCAAGCACTCCGCTCCCCAGATAAAGAAAAATACTGAGATAGACTGTTATCTCGGCAATCTTCTCTCCCACGGCTTTTATCCTTGTAAGTATAAAAGCAAGCACAACTGTGGCGAATACTTCAAAAAACCCTTCAACCCAGAGATGAACTACCCACCATCTCCAGTACTCGGCGTCCGACAGGTGACTCCCTTTTCCGTACATGAGGCCCGCCATATAGAAAAGAGGGATGGCAATTGAACTGTATAAAAGAAGATGTGTAAGCCCCCCTTTATCATTCTCTCTCTTCAGAGCAGGGAGTATTGCCCTTAATACCAGCACCAGCCAGATGAGCATCCCTGCTATCAGCAGAATCTGCCACACTCTTCCAAGTTCAATGTATTCATAACCCTGGTGCCCGAAATAATACGCAAGATCTGAAAGATATCCGTTCACAGAAAGCCATGTACCCGCTAAAGTCCCCACCACTACAACGACTATGGCGGCAAAAAGTAGTATGACAAATTTCCACTGATGTTTCGGCTCATGACCGACAAAGGGGCCGATGAAAAGACCAGTTGCAAGAAAGCATGTGGCAATCCAGAAAATAGAAAGCTGAATATGCCATGTCCGCAACACCGCATACGGGAGTATTTCCGCAATGGGCAATCCGAAAAAGCTTAAGCCTTCTACTGTATAGTGTGCAGTGAGTGACCCGGTTCCAATCTGTGCTGTAAATAAAAGTACAGCAACAAGAAAGAACGGGAGCACTGCTATCTGACTTGGAGAGGGTTCCGGTTCTTTAAAATCGACAGAAGAGGGTACTTCGTAATCCTCACCGGATATATATCTGTTATACACATATAGGACAATGCCGATTGCAAAAATTAATAGAACTACGCTTAGAATAGACCATATTACAAACTCAGGTATCGGCTCATTTCCAACAAGTTTATCATATGGCCAGTTTGTTGTATAAGTTATATCTGTCCCCGGCCGGTTTGTACCTGCCGCCCATGCAAGCCATGAGAAGAAAGAAGCAATAATACGCCCCTCCTCAGCATCCCGGATAATTCCCGGCTGGAGGCCCATTCTGTCATTTCCATCTTTAAAAAGAGCAGTATAATAAACGGTCAGCGCTTTATGCGCTTCGGCCTGATATTCAGTATAGATAAGGTTACCATCTTTATCAAGCCGGTTGGTTTTAATCTCTTTAGTGATTGCCGCTGTGAGAACTGCTTTTTTTTCAGCGTCAAGATTATCAAATTCATTCTGAGTAAAAAGAAAGGCTTTATCGGGTGAAACTTTTTCATGACGTGCCGCAAGATAAAGCCCCATCCGATGAAGATAATCAGCAGACCAGTCCGGCGCAAGATATGAACCATGTCCCCAGATAGAACCTATATGCTGGCCGCCTCTGCTGAAATAATAGTTCTGGCCTGCCATGATATCTTTCCCCGTAAAGAGAACTTCACCGCTGATGCTCTTGACTATTTCAGGAATCGGCGGCTTCTCCTTTTTGATCATATAGCCGCCGAAAATCAATACACCAAAACACAGACCGAGGATGAATAGCAAAACTGCTCTTAGCTTTACACTTTTCATTGCATTCTCCTTTTTTACAGTTGATAATTTTATTTTTCTGATTCTGATAATTTAACCACAAGAAATCCTGCTAAGGTATCAGATTCATTATAGACACAATAAGGTATGTCAAATTCCTTTACTTTTTTAAATATTTTCTGTTAAACTCTTCCAGCTGCTTATGAAGTTCTTCGTGTTTCCCTTTACCTATTACATTCTCTTCAAATTTCTCAAACTCTTCAAGCAGCTCTTTATGTTTTGCTTCGGAGAGTTTTACGTCACCCATTGGGAAAAGTACTGTATTCTCTTTTTCTATATGAGAACGTAATAGACCAACATACCCCTGTGCAGCTTTGACAAAAACATCTTTTTCGATTACTTTTTCTGACACTGAGCTCTGCATCTCTTTAATGAATGCTCTCCCCGCATCGTGCTCGGATAACATTACACCTATGGGGCCGTTTGCCCTGGGAATACCGGCAGCTTCAAGGGCGGGGAAGTAAAAGCCCTCCTCTTTACCGTGATGACATTTATCCGCAAAAAGTTTAAGAAATTCTATCAGTTCTATAATATCTCCGGGTGGAACATCTTTACCTTCATTAACCCGGCCCGATATTTCATCAAGCACTCTCAGCGCAAAGAGTATTGCGTCATGTTCGTGAACTAAATCCTGACTTGCATAATTCATAATATCCTCCAATACTTCGTGTCTCTATTATTTAGTTTAAAGTTAAACAGAGAAAAAACAAATAAAAATGACTTAAGTCAATGTGTTTGACAATATATGTGTTATTATTGGTTTATACTTTATATAAGTAACAATAATAGAATTGTGCCGAAGCAGGAATCCTGCAGAATTTTAAATGGTGTTTGATGAAATTATGGTAACCCTCACTAGGGAAATGCTGATTAGATAAAAAAATATTGTATCCACGCCGTCGCTGGCAG
>PGXT01000202.1:0-3403 GCA_002839285.1 Spirochaetae bacterium HGW-Spirochaetae-5
GACACGGGATATTCTAGCCAGGTGGGGCGGAGAGGAGTTCTGTATTATTGTCGCAGAGATGGATCTGAAGCATATTGAGCATTTTACAGAGAGAATACGATACTCAATTGAAAAGTTTGATTTTTCTATAGATAGGCCGGTTACGGCCAGTTTCGGCATAGCCCGATATATATTCGGTCAATCAGCGGAAGAATTTATCCGCAGAGCCGACAGTGCTCTTTATGCGGCTAAAAATTCAGGAAGAAACAGAGTTGTTGTAGATTCAGGCTCTGAACCGGAAATTTAAAAACAGTCTTCAATCTGCCCCGCAAAGATCTATTATTACTATTAATATGCAACAAACGGCTCCATGAAAATTTTCAGAGGGGGTAGTTTGCATCAGGGCGGGGGTTTGAAAATGATAGCGAATTATTTCCGGGAGTGCGTATGCTTTGCATACGCTGAAAAATGGGGATAACGGGAGTTACCCCCGTTATCCCCATTTTTCAGCGCTGCGCACTTAAAATTTCACTGAATAAAAACCGGTAGTATTTTATCTCCGCCGCGCCACCGGCGCGGCGGAGAGCAATTTTACCACCAGTTTATGAGTAGTTACTTAATTATCCTTTATTAAAAACTATTGAAATAATGCATTTATAAATACGAGGAAAGAGTAATGTTCAATAAAGAAATTGAGTCCATGCCGGTAGATAAAATGAAGGAGCTTCAGCTTGAAAGACTGAAGTGGTCCATACGGCATGCATATGATAATGTTCCCTTTTACAAAAAAAAATTCGAAGCTGCAGGTTTTCATCCGGACCAGTTTAAGTCTCTCGATGATATGAAAAGGGTCCCTTTTCTTACTAAGCAGGATATGAGGGATAATTACCCATACGGCTTGTTTGCTGTTCCACTTAATAAAGTTGTCCGTGTTCACGCGTCTTCAGGAACAACAGGTAATGCAACTGTTGTCGGGTACACTAAAAATGATGTTAACGTTTTTGCCGAGGTTGTGGCAAGAAGCCTTGTGTCATACGGTGTTTCTGAAAACGATGTTGTTCAAATAGCCTACGGTTACGGTCTTTTCACCGGCGGATTGGGGCTCCACTACGGATCAGAAAAGCTTGGCGCGCTTACTGTTCCTATGTCGGGCGGTAATACTCCCCGCCAGCTTATGCTTATGCAGGATTTCGGCACTACTGTATTCTGTTCCACTCCGTCATATGCTCTTAATATTGCGGATTTTATCGAAAAGAATATGCCCGATTTTAAGATTGAGTCAACCAAGCTTAGAATAGGTGTATTCGGCGCAGAGCCGTGGACGGAGGAGATGAGAGCCGAGATTGAGCAGAGGCTTAAGATAGATGCCTACGATATCTATGGATTGAGTGAGGTTATCGGACCTGGTGTCTCCGCGGAGTGTAAGGAGAAGAATGGACTTCATGTTTTTGAGGATCACTTTTATGTTGAGATAATTGATCCTGATACAGGTGAAGTCCTTCCTGAAGGTGAGAAGGGTGAGATCGTGTACACATCTCTTACTAAAGAGGCTTTTCCCGGGATAAGATACAGATCACGTGATATTACCAGACTTTACCACGACGGCTGCAGCTGCGGACGTACCCTTGTGAAGATGGATAAGGTCACGGGCAGATCTGACGATATGCTTATTATCCGGGGAGTTAATGTCTTCCCGAGTCAGATTGAATCGGTGCTTATGGGGTTTGAGGGTACAGAGCCTCACTACCAGATCGTTGTTGACAGAAAGGGTTCCATGGACGATATTGAGGTAATGGTTGAGGTTAACGAAAAGATTTTTTCTGATGAAATTAAAGTTATGAATAATCTTTCCAAAAACATCGCCGACCGCTTCAGAAGTTCACTTGGAATATCTGCGAAGATTACACTGGTAGAGCCTCAGACGATTCCCAGGAGTGAAGGGAAGGCTGTGAGAGTAGTTGATAAAAGAAAAGGAGAGGCGTAATGAACGTAACTCAGCTTTCAGCTTTTGTAACGAACAAACCCGGGCATCTTCAGAAGGTGCTTAAAGTTCTGGCAGATGAGAATATTAACATCATTACTCTCACTATTGCCGAGACTATGGATTTTGGAATACTCAGAATGATAGTCAATGATCCCGATAAGGGATACAAGGTTCTGAAGGAGCATAACATAACATCATCTATCACAGATGTTCTGGCTCTTGAAATTGACGATACACCCGGTTCGCTTTATAACGCGCTGGATGTATTTGCAAAACTGAATCTTAACATTGAGTATATGTATGCCTTCACAGAGAAGCGGGAGGGAAAGGCTGTAATGATATTCAGGTTTGAGGATATCGATTCAGCAAAAAAAGCGCTCAGCGACAAGGGTTATAATATTGTAAGAAAGATTGATATAATTGGAGAGAATAAATGACTTCAAAAGTAATGTTGGGAAATGAAGCAATTGCCCGCGGCGCATGGGAAGCCGGGTGCACAGTAGCTGCAGGTTATCCGGGTACGCCAAGTACCGAGATACTTGAGACAGTTGCCAGAGATTACAGAGATATTAAAGCTCAGTGGTCTCCGAATGAGAAAGTTGCCCTTGAGGTTGTAGCTGGTGCGTCTATTGCAGGAGCAAGATCTCTTGCAACAATGAAGCATGTTGGTCTTAATGTGGCTGCGGATCCCCTCTTCACGTTTTCGTATACAGGAGTAAACGGCGGGATGGTTATAATCAATGCCGATGATCCCGGCGCCTGGAGTTCACAGAACGAACAGGATAACAGGCATATGGCCCGTGCTGCCAAACTCCCCATGCTTGAACCGTCAGGTCCCGCGGAAGCGAAGGAGTATACAAAACTCGCCTTTGAAATTTCCGAGAAGTTTGACAGACCGGTTTTAGTCCGGATAACTACACGTATTGCACACTCCCAGGCTCTTGTAGAGATTGGTGAAAGAAAAGAGGTCCCTCTGAAAGATTTTATCAGAGATCCGAAAAAATATGTAATGATTCCTGCTCACGCAAGACCGAGACACGTTTTTATCGAGCAGCAGATGATTAAACTTAATGATTACTCCAGCGATTCAGGACTCAACCGTATTGAATGGGGGAATAAAAAACGCGGAATTATTACCAATGGTGTCGCTTATCAGTATGTGAAAGAGACATGTCCCGATGATTCAGTTCTGAAAATCGGAATGGTATGGCCTCTCCCTGATAGATTAATTAAAGAGTTTGCAGCCGGTGTTGAAGAACTCTATGTAGTAGAGGAGCTCGATCCGTTTATTGAAGATTATGTTAAGGCTCTTGGAATTAAAATTATCGGGAAAGAGATTATCCCTATCTGCGGAGAGTTGACTCCTGAGATTGTTGATCTCGCACTGAATAAAAAAGATGCTGTTAAAGCTGTTCCGGCATATACCGGAGATGTTCCAGG
>PGXT01000202.1:3569-7516 GCA_002839285.1 Spirochaetae bacterium HGW-Spirochaetae-5
GCAATGACCGGACATCAGGAGAACCCCGCGACAGGTTCAACTCTTATGGGTGAGCCGACTTATGAAGTCGATCTTGAAATGATGGTCAGAGCATGCGGAGTTAAGCGGGTATTTGTTGTTGATCCGCGTAATGTTGAAGAGCTTGAAAAAGTGATAGTTGAAGAGGTCGGTACACGTGAACCTTCAGTTATTATAGCCAGACGTGACTGTATTCTGATTAAGCGAGGATAATATGAAAAACGTAATATTCGCAGGTGTAGGCGGTCAGGGAGTTATCCTTGCAAGTAAGGTTTTAATGGAAGTTGCAACAAAAAAAGGCTATGACGTAAAAGAGTCAGAAGTTCACGGTATGGCGCAGAGGGGCGGAAGTGTAGACTGTCACGTCCGTTACGGAAAAGAAGTCTATTCTCCTCTTATTCCTAAGGGGGGGGCTGATTATGTTATAAGTCTTGAGCTTCTTGAGTCTATGAGAAAACTTGAGTATCTGAATAAAGATGCCGTACTTATTGTCAACAGAGAACAGATTGACCCGGCACCGGTTGTTATTGGTGCAATGAAGTATCCCTCTGATATCGAAGCGTGGTTGAAAGAAAACTTCGCGTCGACTGTTGTTGTTGATACAACTGAAGCGCTTAAAGAAGCCGGAACAAAGAAGGCTCTGAACATAGTTATGGTCGGGTGTCTGTCTAAGTATCTAGAGTTTGATGTAAGCGATTGGGAGGATGCGATAAAGTCTCTTGTAAAGGAGAAGTTTATCGAGCAGAATCTTAAGGCTTTTCATCTTGGGAGAGAGCTTGTTAATTAGTATTGTGAATCAAGATTAAGTAGGAAAAAATAATAACGGGTTCAGAGCATAAGAATGTTTTGAACCCGTTTTTTATTTAGAAATAGTAAGGTTCAGAGCAGTTTTTAAAAAAGGGGCTCTGAACTTTTTTTTGGCTTTTTTATTTTTCCAGTTCAGAGCACATTTTATTAAAAAAAATCTCTGATACCGGTTTTTTTTCAAAAAATTTTCATTGGCCGACGTATTAATATTAAATACAATTATCCGGAGATGAAAATGCCTAAACCGCCTAGAATAATCCTTCAGGGAGTAACTTATCACTGACGAGTTCGAACTTATCGCGGCAGAACCTGTGGGGAATCATATCCATTTAATAATAAAAACTGTTGAAAACCGGGAGACTATTTCCAGAATAATGCAGTACATAAAAGCCAGAATCGCAGAGAAGTATAACAGTTCAACCGGAGAAATCGGGTCTTTCTGGAACGAGCGCTTTGGGTCAGCAATAATAGAACACTCTGACAATCCGGAGAACTATCTTCTCTGGCTTTTGTGGTATATCGGATTTAATCCTGTCCGGAAAAAACTTTCAAGAGATCCCAGAGAGAATTATGTGGGATTTATTAACTGTTATCTCGTAAAAGGTTATGAGGCTCAGGTTAGAATAACATTGCACGAATATTTTAGCAGACTTGGAAATACATTTGAGGATTGTGTTAAAAAGTTTCTCTGGTATGAGGAGGCTTATCTGAAGAGATTAGCCGTATACTTTTGATGTGAGCCGGATTGAGAGTAGATAGATGATAGAAGGTTCAGAGCCTTTAACTTGAAATTAAATAAATGGCTCTATTTTCTATTGACAAAAACAGCATATTTAAAAAGCGTTAATTATGAATATATTACAGAGAATAAAAGATTTCGATTATAAAAGCTTTCTGAAAAAAGCAGGTAAATTTGTACTGATTTTTCATATAATATTTATTGTATTTATTGCTGCCATTGCTTTTCTTTATATTTTTGTAAATCCGCCATTTACTACGCTGCAGGTTTACCGGTATGTATTTAACGGGTACAGTGCAAAAAAGCATTACGATATTCCTATAAAGTCAATCTCCAGAAAATATCAGAGACTTGTAGTCTCGACTGAAGATCCGAATTTTTACAGGCACCACGGGATTGATCCGGAAGCGATTATGGGTGCGATTCAGGTTAATATTAAATACGGGAAGAAGATTTCAGGTGCCAGTACTATTACCCAGCAGCTGACCAGGACACTTTTTCTTTTTCCGGATAAGCTTTACTTAAGAAAATATCTTGAAACAGTTGGAGCCATAACCATCGACGCGATCATGCCGAAGAAGAGAATACTTGAACTGTATTTTAACAATGCCGAGTGGGGACGGGGCATATACGGGATTCAAAGCGCGTCGTATTACTACTATGGTCGTTCGTTAAATCATCTCTCTGAAGATCAGGTTCTGCGTCTTATAACGCTTCTTCCATCCCCCTGTAAATATTCTCCTGAAACTTTTGCTAAAAGAAAAAGACTTAATACAAGATATAATAATCTTAATGAACAGCTGAATGTGATGAATAGTCCTCAGTAGTTTACATTTTTATATTTACAGGTTCAGAGCCTCTTCTCAAGAAATGGGGCTCTGAACCAGTAAACGAACTTGTAAAAACATATTATCTTAATCGCTTTACTTCAACACTTACCTCGCCGTTTTCGCTCCGAACCCATATTTCGTCATGATCTATTGTAATCTGCAGATCCATGCTCCTCTCGGCCAAAATAGCCAGAGCTTTACATGATTCAGCATTGATGCTGTAAATCTTAAGATTTTTTGCTTTTGCAATTTTATTTTCAACAGATTCGAGCCAGAGTTTAGGCTTTGTGCCATAAGTATAAATTATAACCTCATCGGCGCGCCCGCAGGCTTTGAGTATTCTTCTTTCATCGGGCTGACCAACCTCTATCCATCGAGAGATCGCCCCGGTGAGATCTTTCTGCCAGAGATCGGGCTCATCGGCATCGGACATCCCTGCTGCAGGTGCAAGCTGCTTGTCGGCGTTCAGAGCAAAAGCGAGTATCCGCATCATCATTCTTTCTGTCGTTTCTGACGGGTGACAGGCCAGGGTAAGCTGGTAATCTGAGTAGTGGTTCCGTTCTGAATCTGCTATGGATAAGTTCGCTTTATATATTGTTGAGTTCTTTGCCATCTCTTTCCTCTGTTTTTTAAGTTAAACCGGTATTATATAGATCTGATCTGTTTTATTCATCAGCCAGTGTCAGAATATCAACAGCGTGCTTTCTTGTGAAGAAATAAATAAGCAGTGCTGTCTGTTTTTGCGTTTGAGGCTCTGACCCCTTTTTTTAAATTTTGCATAAATAGCTAAACATTTGTTGACATATGAAATATTTAAAATAAAGATATCATCTGATAAACAAAAAGTATAATGACTTGGACTCTACAATGATAAATATAAACAGAATCAGACGCAGTGATCTCCCGGAACTTGCAGTTTTATTCAGTGAGTTAACCGGAAATGAACGGAGTAGAGTGAATCTGGAAAAAAATTATGTCCACGTGGAACAGAATGATGATTATATAATTCTCGGAGCATCTGTGGATGGAAAACTAGCAGGTTCGCTCATGGGGATTATCTGTCTTGATTTTGTTGATGAATGCCGTCCCTTTATGCTGATTGAAAATGTTATAGTTTCAGAGAAATTCCGCGGACAGGGGATTGGAAGGCTATTAATGAAGAACATAGAGGATTTAGCCATCGAAAGAGACTGTTCATATATTATATTTGTTTCTGGATCGAAAAGAGAAGGGGCTCACAGGTTTTATGAGTCGATAGGATATGATCCCGGTGAAGCAAAGGGTTTTAAAAAAATATTAAAGTAAAATATGCAGTACAGTAAAATTATACATTTGGACATGGATGCGTTTTACGCAGCTATTGAGCAGAGAGATAATCCATCTCTTCGGGGGAAGCCTGTTATTGTCGGCGGCGATCCCGACAGGAGAGGTGTGGTTTCTACCTGCTCATATGAAGCGCGGAAATATGGAGTTCATTCTGCAATGCCTTCGAAAACAGCCATGAGGCTCTGTCCCCATGCGGTTTTTGTCTACCCTCGATTCGATGCCTACAA
>PGXT01000203.1 GCA_002839285.1 Spirochaetae bacterium HGW-Spirochaetae-5
AAGCAAAAAAAATCTCCAACTCACACCTCTCTCGAAGTATCTGGAGATTCCGACACTTTGCTAATCGCTTAGCAGTTTTCAGATTCTTACTCTGTTGAGCTATTCGCTCAACTTGATTTCAAATTATGCAACCACCCTTTTCCCGTCAAGCTTTTTGTTAAGTTTCCGTAAATTTATTTGAAATCTTTTAAAAAAATTTAACTTATCCGCTTCCCGATACTCAGCGTCAGTCAGGTCTCCCTGTCCAACGAAGATGACCATAGTTTTTATGACTTACTTCTGTCAATGGAATTTTATTTAAAGGCAAATAAAATTATTTAAACTAGCACGAAAAGAATTAAAATTAAAAATTCGGATAATTAAGAGATTACAGTATTGTGAAAACGGTTAATAACACTAAATCTTCTAGTAGTGAAATCTTTCTTATTCTTAATTCAGACAATGGAAAATTACAATAACTCAACCGTTTAAACTCATATTACATAACAAGAAAGATAAACCCCTCTTAAATTCCCCAAAGAAAATGCTTAAAAAGCACGGACAGCACGCACACGCCTAAGGTCTCTCTTACCACCGAGGCCTTGATTACCATTGAGAAAATACTGTAACCACGCGCTATTATCAGTGCTTTGAGACGAACTCCAATAGTAACTATCACCAAAATCCCCAACACCAGGCACCTTTAGGTTTGTGTACATTAAATTCAACTCATCTTTTGATGGTAAGAACCAGCCGCTATAAACACCATGTGTTGCATTTCTTACAACTTCAGCTGCGCCATGTTCAAAACCTAGCATATAAGTATAAGTATTTACATATCCGGTACCAATTGCAGTTAATGTCCCTGCTGTACTTGTAGGATCTGCTTTCCACCACCATAAATTTAACTCATCAAACTTCCACGCTTCAAGGTAACGCCATGATGGAGATCCAGAATATGATCCTTTATCGTAAAAAATCAGACCTCCAGCAGGACCAACCTTACGCAACACATCAATTCCGGTAGTGTATATGGCATAGAGTGTTATATTTTCGGTACAGTTGAAAGTATCGCCAGCTGTATACAAGGCAGATGTTGCGCCAGAATCAGTATTCCAGCCTATAAAACGCTGTTTAATACCAGAACTCGCATGTACTCCACCAACTAAAGCTCCTGCAAGATCACCAGTATTCCCCAAAACAGTTACGGTTGCTCCTGAACTATAATACGCTCCATCAACTGGTACGGTTCCCGAAGTATTTCCTGTACCGACATTATAGGTTACTGTATAACCTGAAATCCACTTTGCGTAAAGTGTTACATTTTCATTACCCATCTGAAATACCGCGTTTGCTGCATAATTATCCCCTGAACCATCAGCTTTCTTATTCCACCCTGCAAAATGGAGCTCGCCGTTGACCAGATCAATATTCGCTTTGACGGTAACATCCTGCCCGTAGATATAAAGATTTGAATCCGTGGGAAGACTTCCGGTGCCTCCGTTTGCGTGGTATATCACTGTATATGCAGTTGTCCACATTGCGTATAGAATTACGCTGGTTGTTGTAATATTAATTGACTCGCCTACCGCATATGGTGTACCGGTGCAGTCTTCTTCAGTATTCCAACCGCTGAAACTGTATCCGGTTTTTACCAGGCTACCTGAATTGGCGCTTGCATTAACAGTACTTCCTGCATTGTATCTGTTTGCATCAACTGGTACTGTTCCGCCGGTTGCTCCATTGGCCTTATATATTACTGCTGCTTTTCCGCCGGTAAAATATGTATAATGGTTATACCCCATGGTTTTGCCGCTTGCGCTTTTTATCGATGGCAAAAGATTAACAGTATATTTTGTATTGATTTTCAATGTCTGGTCAGGTGTAAAAACTGCAACTATTCCGCTGTAATTTATTGTTCCTGATACAACTGCGCCAGCTGAATCCTTTACAGTAAAGGTACTATCTGTTATTGTAGTGCCGTCCATTGCTGTATTAAACACTACACTTATTACTGTGTCGAGTTCTACATCTGTTTCAGTCGGTATAGGATTTGTATGGACCACAAATGGATTAACATCCGCATCTGATCCGTCCTCTCCATTGCAGACATACTCGGTTTTTGTAATCTCATTTGCATCTAGGACATTATTTTTGTTATTATCAAAACCCATATCTATCCGGATTCCGCCGGCAGGACATATTGCACCCGCCGCTATGGGGCTTTTACTTGCAAATAGTGTCGATGCGGGTGTTTCGGTGTCCCCTCCGCCTGTATCTCCTCCACCTCCGCATGCTGAAAAGGTCAGTGAAACGATAAGCATAGTTAGTGCTGCAGCTTTTATAAAAAAACTCATATTTCCTCCGGAAGAGAATAATTATTTTTATGAATGAATGAATGAATGAATGAATGAATGAATGAATGAATGAATTCAATATTGCATTTTTTTTATTACTAAGAAAGTGCATAGCTTTTGTCAATATCTATTTTCTTTATCCTGTCAGCAATATGATTTTGGAGTCAATTTGATTACCGGGATATACTATTCTTCATTTCAAATGGTAAGGATCAGTTGTCTGAACCTTGATTTTAAGGATAAAATGATTTTCATGATTCAAGGCGGGTTACTTCAGTCAAATGGAGGAAATCCTTTAATCAGGTGAATCATGGTTCAGACAATGCAGCATGACGCGTCTCTACATTAAAATTAAATATAACTATCTGCGTCCTTTATTTGTATTTGTCCCTTTGCTTATTCCGGCGATAAAGATTCCAGTCATCTCAACCTCCTCAACACCAATCCGTGAAATCCGTGTAAACTGTGATTCAGACAAAAAAAGTGCATGAAAAAACCCGAAGGGATAATCCCTTCGGGTTTTTTATAATATGGTCAAGCCTCACGACTGATTAGTAATGGTGAGCTGAAAACATTTCTGTTCTTACACTTCCATCCTATCGACC
>PGXT01000204.1:0-1232 GCA_002839285.1 Spirochaetae bacterium HGW-Spirochaetae-5
CATAGAAAAGCTTGAAGCTGGAGCATCATTAGTTCAGCTATACACTGGTTTTATCTACGAAGGCCCGGGCGTGGTTAAGCGTATCAATAAAAGTTTAGTGAAATACTTTTCAAAAATGTAAGGCCGGTATTTTATAACATAAGACCTCACCCGTCCTTTTCAATTATTTTTAATCTTCAGTCAACAGACCCCACCCGCGCGCTGCGCACCCTCCCCTCAAGGAGAGGGTTTACGAGTTAGAAACTTTTATCTGCTTAAACCGATAACCTATACAAAAACAGATCCCTTAACCACATCACATCCCCTGCACGACCCCCCTCTCCATGTGGAGAGGGGGCCGGGGGGTGAGGTCAAATCCCCTCAATCCTGTCAAACTCTACCTCCGTCTTTTCAAAAAGCTCCCTTACTCTTACATCATCAACAGTGCTGAACCTGACACAATAACCGCAGTCCGAACTGAGATGCCTTGGTACCGGAATCATCTTGTGAACAAAGTCATTTTTTTTCATAACGTTTGATGCCTTGATGGCGTAGTTAGTGGAGTGGAAAAGTATTACGGAGTATTCTGACATTTTATCCCTTTTCAAAAACTGCAGAGATTAATTCCCGCCGTGAAATGCCCGGCGGAAATCAATTTTACTGCAGATCTATTTTTTTGCAGCACTTATTACATAAATATCACCATCTGCGGATACTGAAGCAGAGAGTTTATTATTCTCGATACATCTGATAACATTCTCTTTCGCGGTTTCGTTGTCAACAATAACCTGAAAATCTTATCCCCCTTAATTAACCTTTTCTCTCATTGTAAAACCGATAATCAGGCAGAATATAATACCGATTATAACAGCAGCAGGTCCGAAAGCACCGGGTCCCGCAGGTGAGCTTGCAAGAAGAAAGTTATGCGATATTCCGGCACCAACTATCATCCCCATTACAAATACAGCGGCATCAGAGTCCCCTTCGCCGGAAAGTATAAGCTGTCTTCCGGGACATCCCCCGGCTAAAGCAAAAGCTAATCCTGAAAGAACCATCCCCATAAAGTTCCAAAGATGTACTGTGTGTGCAATAGGCTGAGCCTGAAAACCGGGTTTAAACTGACCGTAGATTAAATTAAAGATTGTTGCAAAAACAACAAGGGCAAGCACTCCGCTTACAAGATGAAAATCTTTGGCAAGAATAATATCCCTGATTGAACCCATAGTGCAGAACCTGCTCCTCTGAGCAATAGC
>PGXT01000204.1:1331-5868 GCA_002839285.1 Spirochaetae bacterium HGW-Spirochaetae-5
AGCATTATCATAAGAGCCAGCATAAACGCAGGGAATATCCAGCCAGAACTCTTCTTCTGCTTGTAATTTCTTCCAAGACTGAATCCATATTTAAGAAAGAGAACTCCAACACCAATACCTGCAGTCAAACCAAGCAGACCCACGATGGCATTCCAGTCACCGCCGGAAAGTCTAAGAAGCGCACGCCATGGACATCCAAGAAATACAAGCGCACCGATCATGGCAAATACCCCCAGAAAAAATCTGAGAATAGTGGAAGAACCGGCTCTAGGCTGATACTCCTTTTTAATAAATGCGATGGCAAATGAACCGAGTACAAAACCTGCAATTTCGGGCCGCAGGTACTGCACCACATCTGCACGGTGCAGACCGAGAGCCCCGGCGATATCCCGCTCAAAGCATGCAACGCAGACACCCATATTGGCAGGGTTGCCCAGCTTCTGTAGAGTTACCGCAATAATACCTATTAAAGAACCGGTAATAATAACACCGGTCTTCGAAGAGAAAAAGTTTTTCATACAAACCTCAATATTAATAAAATGAATGTGATATATCCACTTTATAAATACCAAGGTAATAAATTCAAGGAATAAATATGTAGTATTGAAATAATTGATGAATTTATCTATAAACCGTTTGAACATTTTGTCATAACCGTGGCGGTGGCGCGGAAGAGGTGGAGATCAAGATTACTACATATAGCTGTCAACTAATGAATTAGTACAATTAGCACTTAGACTCCGCTCATTTCGACAAGCTCAATACAAGCAGGGAGCGTAATTTAACGCTGGCTGAGCGGAGTCGAAGCCCGAAGTCAGTACTAATTCAATTGCTGACTGCTATAATTTATCAGCAAATACTGATAATAGGTTTCACGTGATTACCGTAAACTCAGCACTCCAAGAATCAGTGCTATAATACCCATGGTGACTGATATTACGCTTATAACAGTGGTTGTTCTCATCATGGAATCGGGGGAGTGATACAGAGCTTTTATCTTTTTAAAAGGATTTGAACTTTTTTTAATTTCAAGATCGATACTGTCGAGACCGCAATCGGGAAGACCGAGTTTGACCCTGTAGAATTTACACAATACTATGGATTTATGCTCCTCTCCAATCAGAAGCGCAGGATCGTGAAATCTCTGATCAGTGGTTGAATTGTAAAATGTTTTATAATAGCTGTCAATAAATCTAAGCCAGACGTAGATGCTCTTCTGTTTTCTTTTCCCTGTCCGGAAAGACACCCTTACAAAATCATTAAATTTCAATCCGGGAATTGGGGAGATGTAAACATCATGTTTTTCCTTTACGCAATTTTATTATGGAAAACAAGCTTTGACAAATTATTCCTACATATAATTTTTAGTGTAAAAAAATTATATATCCCCGCCGCCTTCGGCGGCGGGGATAATAGAGCTTTTTTCAATTAATAATAGTTAAGAAATAAATACTGATATAGAAAATAAATCCGCATGCTTGCCTCTCTCAAACTTCACACTGAATAATTTGATTTATATATAATCCACGGTAAAACCTCCTTTATCAAAGGAGGTGGCCCACAGGCCGGAGGATTTTAAAGTTTTCAACAATAATAATTTTTAATAAACCGGCTGGTATTAGCAATCAAAAATCGGACTATAATAATAAGTTCATGTAAATTAATAAATTAAACAAATTCAACGTCCTTCACATATGACAGGAACCGGTACAAAATTTATTTTTCAGAGCCTGTCTGGTAAAATGAATAATACAATCCCTGTCAGCTTTTGGGGTATAAATTCCGGAGATTGAACCTGTGAAATCAAGCTCAAAACTGTTCCTGCTCTTGTGTGCATGGAATGCTCCGGTACATGCCGGACACTCAATCTGGCCGCCATCGGGCAGATCATCCGGGGGAGCTATTATAGGCCCGCAAGTGGGGCAATCGAGCATAAGCTTATCCTCCCCCGCATGCCCCAGTACATGAGAAAGGAGATTACTCTCCCCTAATGATATTAAATTACTAACAAGAAACGGTTCAAACTGACTGCCGCTCCCCTCTTTTAAAATAGCAAAAGCTTTTTCCATAGGCATACCGGCCCTGTATGACCGTGTACTGGTCATTGCATCAAAGGCATCGCAAATACTGATAATTTTACCAAAGACCGAGAGATCAGATAAAGCCGCAGGGTAGCCATTCCCGTCGGGTCGCTCATGATGTTCGGTTACCGACATAAAGACTAAAGGGGCAAGAGGATGTTTTTCAATAATAGTTCGGCCTGTCTGCGGATGATATTTCATAATCTTATATTCATTATCATCAAGTGGACCTTTTTTATTTAAAATAGCATCAGGGACAGAAATTTTTCCGATATCATGAACCAGTCCGCCAAGGGACATTATAAATACTTCATCCGCGGGAAGCCCTGACTTCTTCGCCATGAGAGACGCGTATTGACTCACCCGCCAGGTATGTCCTCCGGTATAGGCATCACGCGCTTCAATGACAGAGGAGAGAGTTAAAAGCGACTCAAGCAGTTCAGATTTTATTTCATATTTCATAATAGACCCTTTCCTCGAATTCAAATTTACAATAAAACAGCAGAAAATTCAATAAAGTCATTCCACGTGCAGCATCAGTCCCTTAAGATATTCACCCTCGGGATGATATATACTGAAAGGATGATCCTTACTCTGGGAAAGCTGCGCCAGCACCCGTACATCGCGTCCCGAATCTGCAGCAGCGGAGAATACAATTTTACGGAACAGATCGGCATTCACATGATGTGAACAGGAGAATGTAAAAAGCAGCGAATCTTTTTTTATCTTTTTCATGGCGCTCAGATTTATATCCTTGTAACCCCGTGCGCCCCTTTCAACTCCGCGCGAAGACTTAACAAATGCCGGAGGGTCAAGAATGATGAGATCATAAAAATCATCCTCCATCGTGCGGAGATATTCAAAACAGTCGGCCTTGACTGCTTTATGATTTCCAGATTGCAGATCCCCTTTATCGCCTGAATTTATTTTTATGTTTTCCAGAGTCATCTCCACGGCATCTGCAGATATATCAACGCTATGAACAAGACCGGCACCACCTGACAAGGCGTACACGGAAAATCCCCCTGTATAACAGAAGGCATTGAGCACTTTTCTCTCTCCGGAAAAAGTCCGCACCAGCTCGCGGTTATCTCTCTGATCAACAAAAAAACCGGTCTTCTGCCCATGCTCCGGGTCCACAATAAAATTAAGCCCGTTCTCTTTTACAACAACAGATGATTCACTCCCGCCGCGGATAAAACTGAAAGGTATATCCACTTTCTCAATTTCATTTATAC
Source organism: Spirochaetae bacterium HGW-Spirochaetae-5 (assembly GCA_002839285.1). Classification (GTDB taxonomy): domain Bacteria; phylum Spirochaetota; class UBA4802; order UBA4802; family UBA5550; genus WRGT01. The sequence goes on from PGXT01000204.1 coordinate 4,651, forward strand.
CAGGACTCTTGATGCAGATATTTTTAAATCCCAGATCAGCAAGTGAATCAGCGATAACATCAATGAGCAGCTCGGCGCCTTTAATCAGAATCTGAAGAACAGCCACATCACCATAAATATCGGCAATCACGCCGGGGAAAAAATCACCCTCTGCATTTATAAGCCGATAACAGTCTGTATCACCGGAGATAATTCTTTTTCTCAGATCTGCAGCCCGTTTTATTTTTTCATAGAAGTATTCATCATTGAAATTTCCGGTTTTCGAGCCGGCAAACTCAAACATCCGGCACAGAATCTGACTGCCTGGTGAAAAGAAGCCGTAACCGAGTATCTCTCCTGAAAAAGAGACCACTTCAACGATTTCACCATTTTTATAATCGGGAATATGTACCGCTGCACCGGAAAAAACCCATGGATGCCTGTTTCGGAGAGACCGGTCCCGCCCCTTCTTTATCTTCAACTCTCTATACATTTCCACATCCTGAACTATAACGGTTAGCGATTGAATTAGTACAATTGGCCCTTCGACTCCGCTCATTTCGACAAGCTCAATACAAGCAGGGAGCGTAATTTAACGCTGGCTGAGCGGCGTCGAAGCCTGAAGTCAGTACTATTTCATTCGTTAAATGCTATATTTAAATTAAAATTTAATTTCACCATAATGATAGCGGCGCAAATCAGTAATACCTACTGTACTCCAAAAACCACATCCACGTCTTTAACCCGCAGGTGCAGATTCGATGCAATCCTTAAAACTGCAAGCTTAATCTGATCGCTGCACATTTTAATTATCTGCGGATTTTTCATAAGCTCATTTCCCGCATTTAACGAACGTGATTTAAACTCTGTCATTTCATCATTGATAAGACGATGCTCATTTATCCAGAGACTCCCCTCTATAACAATACCCGCTCTGTAAGTGCTGATATCGATAGCCGGCTCATTTAAAACAATAGCGGGTAATAAAATTCTAATCGTATCACCATCCATCATAATTTTAAACTCCGGGCTTTGCGTATCAATTATATACTGAAAAGTTGTGAGCCATCTGAAGAGCACACTGGACTGAACCGGTCCCCTCTTGTAGGATTTTATATACTCCTGATAAACCTTCTGCTCGGCAAGAATAAGTTTCCCCGCTCCGGTAAGTTCTCCTGTCATTATCTGAATCTTGTCAGGGGGGATTGCTGTAATCCGGTCGAACCTGAATTTCATAAA
>PGXT01000205.1 GCA_002839285.1 Spirochaetae bacterium HGW-Spirochaetae-5
GCAGCAGCCAGAGGCATTGCCTGAGGTGAATTTTTTATATGTATTGAAATTATTATCAGTTTAAGTTTATTCAAAGGATTATCCCTGTTGTTTAAATAAAGATAACTACTTATTTATAATGAAAAATATGATAAAAAAAAATAAAAAGCATATCTACCTCCGCCGGAGGCATGAATATTATTTGATTTGTTATCAGTATCTTTTTTTATAGCTGAGTAATTACATAGAAAGATATCTTCGGCCGGTTTCATTACAAGTATTTTATTTGTTGTGATTATATAGGCTGCCGGAATAAAAATCATATAATACTATCTGATCTTAGATGAGTTTTTATAATAGGGGAGTAATTAAGCTGGCGGTATTTTTAAGATGTAATCCTCACTTTTGAATGATTTGATATTGATAAAAAAGCATTTTTTTATCAGGGAGTCTGATATGCTCTCCCTGATAAAATAAAGTTATTCGCCAATTTCCTTTTTCATTGCATCAAATTCTTCTTTGTTTATTTCACCCTTTGCGTAGCGTATTTTTAATATTTCCAGAGGTTTTTCTTTAACTCCAGATAACACTCCGCCTTTTCTGAAATAATTGATTCCAAAGAAAACTAATAATGCAATCAGTACTAATGTAACTATTCCCATAAACAACCCTCCTCCATGAAAATAACCGAACCATTGCGGGCCCATGAATCCGCCATAGCCGCATTCGCCGCTCCCCCCTCTCCATGCATACAGTGAAGTCGAGGTGAATGCTAAAATAAAACCGCTCAAAATTGTAATTAACCACTTTTTCATAGATCAGAACCTCATATATTTTTAATAATTAGACCCGCTTACTTATGGAAAAGTTCCTTTACTCTTCATTTTTTTGCAGAAAATTCTGATTTTAAATTTATTTATTAAGAGAGGGTGAAAAAAAACTTTATGAGTAAAAATTACTTGCAGATACCCTGATAATAAGTTAATTATAATTATACAGTTAAGGAGATCTCTAATGAATAAAGTAAAAAAGATTTTTTCAGCTATTCTGGGCTTTATACTTATGTTGTTTGCTGTGTTTTATATTTCAACTTTCCATCCCGATGACATACAAAAAGAGAAAGTCAATTCCGGAGAAAAGATGCCTCTCCTTGAAAAAGGTAAAGAATATAAGGTTCTTTCATGGAATGTTCAGTATATGGCAGGAAAAAATTATGTATTTTTTTATGATGAGTGGGATGGCTCAGGTCCCGATGTTCGTCCTACATCCGATGACATAGCCCTTACATTCAAGCGCGTAGCAGAGATTATAAAGAATGAGAATCCCGACATAATCCTTCTGCAGGAGATGGATTACAATGCAAAACGTACCGACAATAAAAATCAGCTGGCAGAACTCCTTAAACTTCTTCCGGCAGAATATGCTTCATATACAGATTCATTCTACTGGAAAGCGGCATTTGTTCCTCACCCCAAGATAATGGGGAGAGTTGGAATGAAGCTGGCAGTGATTTCAAAATATAAAATAGAAGACGCCACAAGATACCAGCTCCCTCTTATGCCGAATAATTATGTTGTGGATACACACCTTGACGCTTTTGCCCAGGGTTCAGATACTATGCAGAGACAGGTGCAGTATATTTCAGATCTTTTGACAGGAATGAATAATAAAAAAAATGAATGGATAATTGCCGGGGATTTTAATCTGATTCCGCCTGATAACAGTTATGATTATCTGCCTGAAGCAGAAAAACCGTATTTTCAGAAAGAGAGTGAGATGAAGGTTCTTTATGAAAAGTTTAAGGTTCTTCCTTCTTTAGCTGATATGTCTAAAAACAGGAATGCATATTTTACACATTTTGCCAATTACAATAAAGAGGCGGATAGAACTATTGATTATGTCATTCATTCAGATAAGGTCAAAGTAAAAGATTTTTATGTCCGTTCGAAAGATACTAAAGATATTTCAGATCACTTCCCGGTCATTATGAAGTTTGTTATTGAATGATAATCTATTTCCTGTCAGGTGCCGTTACCGGTGCCTGACAGGGAAATAGAATTATTTAATCAGAATTTCCAGGCAGATTTCTCTCCGGATCATTTAAAAGCCATTCCAGTGCATCCTCTTCGCAAACAAAAAAACTGTTAATCTCATCCCCTATTTCTCTGATAAGAGCGCTATTGTATCTGCTTGCGCAGGCCATGGCGACTGATTTCGGTTCCGTTATAAATGCAATTCTAAGATTATTGTTTTTAATATAGTAAGCTGCTGCGGCATTTTTTGTATAATCCTGTTCGTGGGGAGATACCACTTTCTGTCTGGTAATATCGCTTAATACTCTGCATATTGTTTTTTCAGAGAGAAAATTGAATGTGGAATCTACGGCTCTCCGGAAGTCTTCGGGGGGAGTATATCCTGTCCATTTCTGGCAGATCATAGCTCTATCCCTGTCATAAGTAATGACAACTGTTGGTTTTTCGAAAATTATCATGATCCTCTCAAATGTGGCAACTCTAACCATTCTATAGAGATGCCGATGAAATTTATATTTATTGGCAGAAGTATAGATATACGATAATATATGTATCTGATATCTCTATAAATCTGAATACATACTATTATATGTTTAAAACAAAATCAAGTAATCTTTATTTTCATGACTGATAAGTGGTTTTGATCAGGTTTAAACTCTAAAAAAATAATACTTAAATAACTTGCTTTTAATTACTGTTATGATTCAGATTTTAAAGATAATGACTAAAGTTGAAATTTAAAGTTCATTTCAGTAAGTTAATTCTACTTATAGTTTTAAAACTACAATAATACCTGTAAGAGGGAAGAAGATCATGGAAAATACAGTAAACCGAATAGCAATACTGGTAGATGGAGATAATGCACGTGCAAAACTGATGAAGCCTATACTTGAAGAGGTTTCAAAATACGGGAAGGTGACAATCCGCAGAATATATGGCGACTGGACTCTCCCCTATATGAATATGTGGAAGGATACACTTAATGATCTTTCGTTTAATCCCATACAAAAGTTTTCATATACCACAGGGAAAAATTCTACTGATACTTCGCTTATCATTGATGCAATGGATATTCTTCATGACAAGATAGTAGACGGATTCTGTATCGTTTCAAGCGACAGCGATTATACAGGCCTTGCAAAGAGGATAAGGGAAGAGGGTATATTTGTAATGGGTATCGGCGAGAAAAAAACTCCGAACGCATTTGTTCAGTCCTGTGAAATTTTTACCTATTGTGAAAATATTATGCCCGATATTGAAAAAGAGAAACAGCAGGGTAAAAACGCTCCGGCGAAAATTAAAAAGACACAGCTGCAGTCAGTTGATCTTGATCTGATAAACAAAGCCTACGAAATGTCGCTCAGTGAGGGTTCGGAGACTCATATCTCACACGTCGGTTCAAACTTAAGAAAAATCAATCCAAGCTTTGACCCTCGGGCATATGGTTTTAAAAATCTCACACAGCTGTTTGAGAATCTTCCGGAATATGATGTTATAAAAAATATTATCGGAGGATTGAACCATCCTCTGGTTATGAGAAAATAATTATTGTCGTAAATGATTATAAATTGGAATTCCTTTCTCTCAAGTGGTTAGACCGGATGATTTCTCATTAAATAGTTTTATATATAATACCGACAAATCTCCCGGCCTATCGGCCACCCTCTTTGATAAAGAGGGTTTAGACTTCCGTAACTTTATAACCCCCTTTATTAAAGGGGGATGTTGAGCGAAGCGAAACGGGGGATTTTAAATTTATGGCTGATAAATTATTTCTGATGGAGATATATAATGACAAATAAATTTTCAATCCCCTTTGCCGTAAGTCTTTCCGATGCCGGTCCCGGGGGATCAATTAAGATTCCAATACTATTTAATTGTTTTCAGAGTTCAGCAGGGGCGCATGCTAATTCAATCGGCTTCGGCGGCGCGGATATTCTCCGTAAGGGATACTCCTGGGTTATTACCCGCTACAGATTATCAGTAACAAAGCTCCCGGTACTGTTTGACAGATTTCAGGTTACCACCTGGCGGTCAGGTGAAGAGGGGAATTACGCGATACGTGAATTCTCTGTAACAGACGAAACTGGAAATATTCTTGTACAGGCCACAAGTTCCTGGATGCTTTTAAATGTTGTAAAGAGGGAACCTGTCAGACCCTCGGAACTATTCCCCGGTTACCCGGTAAATCCGGAACGGGCATTATATGATAGTTTTACCACTGTACCGGAGATCAGCGAAGCTCAGTACGAGAAGGATTTTACAGTAAGACGAAGCGATCTTGATATGAACAATCACGTAAACAATTCGATATATACTTCATGGATTCATGAAATGGGTGAAGATCTGAATGAAGGTAAAA
>PGXT01000206.1 GCA_002839285.1 Spirochaetae bacterium HGW-Spirochaetae-5
TATTACTTTAAAATTTGGTTGAAAAAATCAGTATCTAATACCAGATAGTATTAATATTCATTACTCTATGTTTAATTCAAAGAGGGAAAGTTGGATAAAATATTAATTCACAATTACAAAGACGGCGCAGAAGTTGAAGTTATCGGGAATCTGAATATTCATAATATAGATACCCTCCTTAATGATTTTAAGGATATGCTTGAAAAGAATCCGGAAACAAAAATAGTCGGGATAAATTGTGAATCCCTTGACAGCATAGATTCTTCAGGATTCGGAATGCTCATAAGTCTTTCAAGGCAGGCGGAAAAGAGCGGGATAACTTTTTATATCTGCGAGCTTAACAAACATGTATCGGCCCTCTTTGATATCTCCCATCTGGATAAGTTTTTTCATATCGTTTCTATTAAGGATTTCAGACAAATTGTTCAGCGTTGAAGTCCTCTTTAAGAGGAATATCCTCCTCTGTTATTTCACATAATAGTTCATTAGTCAGGGCTGTAATTTTTGCGAGTCTGTCGGCCTGGTTCTGAACTATTTTATCAAATACATTCCGCACAAATCTCGCGTTGCCGAAACTTCTGTTTTTTTTGCTGTAAAAGAAAGTTATCAGATCTTTCAGTTTAATCTCCGCCTCGCTGCTTAATTTGAATTCTACATTTTCGGCAAAGATGTTAAATATTTTTATCAGCTCTTCGGGAGCGTAGTGGTCAAAATAAAAATATCTGCTGAATCTTGATTTTAGTCCGGGATTCGAGTTGATGAATCTCTCCATCTCATCGGTGTATCCTGCGGCAATTACCGCAAAACCTTCACGCATATCCTCCATTCTTTTCAGAATGGTATCGATTGATTCTCTTCCGAAATCATTTGCGCTGTTCTCCGGGGCCAGAGTATATGCTTCATCAATAAAGAGAACCCCGTCTTTGGCTTTCATTACCATTTCGTCTGTCTTTATCGCAGTCTGTCCCACGTATCCTGCCACAAGTCCGGCACGGTCGGTCTCGACAAGGTGCCCGCTTGAAAGGAGCCCCAGGGCTTTGTAAACGCGGCCCAGAAGACGCGCGATAGTTGTCTTCCCGGTTCCCGGAGGTCCGTAAAAGACAGCATGGAGAGATAGTGGTGTAACCGGGAGCTGGCGTTTATCTCTTTCAGTTCTTATACTTACGAAATTGATAAACGACTTTATCTCCTCCTTGATGTTCTCCATCCCCACGAGAGCATTTATCCTCTCCATAACCTGTTCTATGGTTTCGTTTTCATCGCCCGCATTTTCCGGAGAGATGCCTGCTGAGTGCATCTCTTTCTGAATAAGTTCTGAAACGCCTTTAAGTTTTGTCTCCTCCATGCCATCCCTCTTTCCATCTGCCCGGATAAGACACTGAGCGAATTCGTAAAAAAGAGATGCCATTTTATCGGCGTATTTTGTTGAGTGTTCACGGTCGTAATTTATAAGATACTCAATCGACTTTAAAAATTTTTCATCGGCACTGTTTACCTTCGCGATACCTGAAAGAATGATCTCCATCCGTCTGTTCATGTTATCTCTCAGATGATTAGGGAAAGAGTCGTGTTTCATTACTTCTTCAAGGAAATTAAAAGTATCGGATTTCTGTTTGTTCTCAGCAGCGGAGAGCACCATGCAGATAAACAGAATTTCGTTGTCAGACAGTTCGCGTCCGGTCATGCCGCATAACGCGGAAATTGTATAGATATCATTGCGGTACATTTCATAAAAATTTTCATCTGTAATTATATTCTTAAACTCCAGCAGTTTTGAATTTATTTTTTTAACTTCCGGATAGAGCAGGTCCGATATGGACATCTGCGGCGGATCTTCTTCTATTTCTTCAGGGAGAGGGGACGAGAGAATATTTACTGATGATCCCGAAAGGGAGCTCTCTCTCTGTACAGGTTTCCCAGCGGCGGAAAAAATATTTTTTACGGCAAATTCAGTAAGATGAGTCACGAATGAGTAGTTGTTCTTTCCGGAACTAATCTGAATTGTGAGCGATGAAAAATTTTTATTACAGGTGATGTTTAAAATTTTATCTTTCTTCAGTACTATATGTTTATCCGGGAGTTCTGATCTTAGAAGTATTACTGTTTTATCCGTTACAAGTATAAGTCCCGAATCATCTCTGCTGTTTTTAATTCCCGGTTCAGCCGGAAAGAATCCGTCAATTATATCAATTATATATTCATCTCTGCTGATCAGAGATTCAAGTACAGGTGTAATACGGTTTTTTCCCGGAATAAAATGCCATCTCTTGAGATTTTTCAGCTGATCTCCAATTGAATCCTGTGCCATTAAATCCTCCGGAAGCTGTTATACTACTTTTAATGCTTATGCATTTAATCTGATATTTATATTAAATATAACACCTTGTCAAGAGAGAAGCGGGGAAAATTTTTATAAAGCAGAGAACTTTAAAAATTCATCCCCGACGTATTCAGAGCCCCCTAACCCCGGTCGGGCTTGTATCCATGCCCAGCCCCCTGAGGGGCAACATCTACTCACATCTTACTGTTTAGCCCCCGCACCCCCGGAGGGGGCAAGGATAAGGGGAAAACTTTTGATTTAATATTAAAATATCTGATGAAAAGCTATTGAATATGCGATTAAAGTGCCTTGCCCCCTCCGGGGGTGCGGGGGCTGGGGAGTTTAGGCGAGTATATGATTGCTTTATTAAAATGTGGGTAGATGTTAGCCTCCGGGGGCTTGGGGGCTGAAGTGAATCGATTGTAAACCTGTTAATTTATTTGCAAGTAATCAATTACCTCCTCAAAAAGAAACTGATTGATTTTTTATCGTGTACTGACAGAGTTCTGTTATAATTGTGATGCTTGTTATTCAGAAAGTTTTTAATTTTATAATATTCCCCCCTTCGATATTTATTATCATTCTGTTAATTGCACTTTACTATAACAATAAAAGCCGGTGGAAAACCACACTTTTGATTATTGCAGATATTTTACTTCTCTACATGCTTTCGATAGAGCCTGTTAAAAATCTGGTGCTTGCCCCTCTTGAGAATTTTGCTGCGCCGGTTAACCTGAAAGAAAAATATGATGCCGATTACATTGTTGTTCTCGGCGGCGGGAGTATAAATTCATCTCCTGAAGAGATGGGGGGAGGGAGCCTGGAATCCGATGCGTTGAAGAGAGCTTTATATGGTGTGCATTTAGCCGCAGTTTTTAAAATTCCCGTTATTTTTTCCGGAGGGAGACTGGCGGAGGATCAGACCGAAAGTGAAGCAGACATTGCTGTCAAAATTATGCGGCGCCATACACCGGTGAAAACTGTTCTTTTAAAAGAGGATAGAAGCCGCACCACTCTTGAAAACGCGGAGTTTATTAAGAGCAGATTCAATCCCGGAAGAATTATTCTGGTAACATCTGCTTATCATATGAGACGTTCACTTTATATTTTTGATAGAGCGGGTATTGACTGTATAGCCGCACCGGCTGACTATAAGATAGACAGATCGGGATATAACTTTACGAGTTTTCTCCCCAAGACTCGGGAGATGGATGGTATCTACAAGGGGCTCAAGGAGTACGTTGGACTTTTGTTTTATATGCTGAAGTAATCTTAAATTCCATGTGCAGTGTTGTACCACCGGAATAAATTTCTCTCCTGTAAAAAGTGATTTTTTTGTTATTGATTATTATTATGCACTATGCTCTTTTTGTGTGCGGGAAGTTTTATGGTAACTGGTGCCGTGACCTAATGATTTCTCATCAAATAGTTCTTGATATAAAACCGGTAAATCTCCCGGCCTTAGGTTATTTTTTTTGATAAAGAGGGTTTAGACTTCCGGGATTTTATAACCCCCTTTATTAAAGGGGAATGTTGAGCAAGGCGAAACGGGGGGATTTCATGTTTATGGCTGATAAATTATTTTAAGAGGTTTAAACTCATGAGAAAAATATTTCTGTATATATTATCCATAATTTCAATAATAGTAATTCCCGTGACCATTACAGCTTCGATTCTTCTTACACTTGCTGTGAATGAAAACTTTTATATCAGTGTAATAAAAAGTCTTAATCTTGTGGAGACATTTATTGAAACTAAAAATGTCCAGATTGAAAGGGATATAAAGAGAGAGGTGGAAAAGCGGACCGGTATGTCGCAGTTTAAGCCGGTATACGAATCCTTGAGAAAAGATTACGAGGATAAACTTATTGCATATACTGTCTTAAATAAAAATGAGGAATTTGATAAAATTGATAAACAGATAGATGATCTTGATGATCTGAAATGGGAAAAATCAATGAAAGATCTAAAGGCAGCTTTAAAAGAGATAAAGGAGTACCGCAGTAAAAACAAATCGGCTATATCAAAAATCGAAGATGAAATGGATGATGCCAAAGATAAATTTGAAGATGCCGAAGATGATCTGAAAGATAAAGAGAAAGATGCAGTAAAAATTATAGAGTCACGCAGAAGTGAATTTATGAATGAAATGCTGACAGATATAGCGAAGGTTGAGCCTGCATTGACAAAGGAGCTTAATACTCTTTTTCTTGATAAGGAGCTCAAATCAGTAATAAAAACATATCTTGAATTTCTCACAACATGGCAGCAGCAGAGAGATTCAGGAAATATATATGAAAGCAGACTCAATGTAGAATCGGGAATGATTGAAAATGTAAAAAAGATAAAGCTTCCGCCGCTTGTTCTAAGTCTGCGCGTTAAAGTGAATGAAAACGGTATTGAAAAAGAGAAGAATCTTTTAAGTGAAGTATTTGTTGAAAAGATTCGTGAAACTCCTGGATTAAAGAGCCCGTGGGTACTTACTCAGATATTTAAAATTTCCGATTCATGGGTTGCTGAAGCTGCGGGGAATACCTTTCTCAAAGATGCAGGATTAAGCATGTCCGGCGGAGTTATCAGATCTGATGCTATTGTGATCTCCGGAGAGAAGGCTGTGCATTTTGAAAAAATTATGATGGTGTTATCCATGGCAAAATATATTCCATATGCAGCAGCCGGTGCGGTTCTCTTTTTTATACTTGTTCTTTTTATCGTTGCTCCGGAGAAAAGAACAGGGTTGAGATTCGCGGGGTTTGTTGTCAAATATCCATCTGTTCTAATTGTAATTGCAGGGATTGCCGTAATTATAGCTTCGATAAAACCGGGCTTAATGATACCTCAGATTGTAAATGATCCGGTAAATTCGGCATTTTTTGATAAGGTTGCATTTACCACAGCTCTTCATCTCTTTGCACCTCTTACGGCGGTATTTTTTGCATTATCTCTGATTGGAGGGCTTCTCCGCAGGCTGGGGAGAGAGAAAAAACAACAATCGGCTTGACAATTAGAACCCGGATAAAAATATAACAAGCAATCCGCACCTCCCCCTCTGTCGCTGAAGCGACATC
>PGXT01000031.1 GCA_002839285.1 Spirochaetae bacterium HGW-Spirochaetae-5
TCCGAAATACGCCCCCTCTATTTCTCTTCAAAGAGAGGGGGAACGGGGGTGAGTTCAAGCATTCTCCAAAATATATCCCTTCAGCTCTCTGAGGGTTATTCTCTCCTTCAGAAAAATCTCCCCCTCTTCGATCTCTCTCTGAAAAATAATATTTATCGATGCAAGAGCCTTATTGAGATTTTCAAGATCGAGTATAAATTCCGAATCGAGTGATTTCAGGTCTTTGAAGTTCTCCGGACAGAAATCTGTCCGCCCCTCGACAAACACAGGATATCCGTGAGTACGGCAGATTACCGGGCGTACATTGTAAATTGAGCATAACCCCTTATCAAGAAAGACACACCTGCCGGGTGTTTCATCAAATCCTAAATTCTCCCGTAAAATATCCCCCGATAAAACCGCATTATAAATAACATAGGCATCAACGGGGAAAACGCTCTCAAGAATACAGCAGTCGGCGCAGCCCTTTCTGCAGCGGATATGCACATTGTATTTATTCAGTACTTTTACTTCATGTGCATCCAGTTTTTCAGTGAGAGATTTATATAACTGAATCGATTTCATTTCATTCATAACATTAATCCTTTAATTTCTGAACCCTGATTTACCTGATTAAAGGATTTACATGATACTGCATTTTAAACTCCAGATTCATTCATGGAAATTCTTTAATCCTTTAATCAAGGTTCAGACAATAAAATACTTTATAGACTTGTCAATTTTTACACCATCTTTCTTTTGTAAACAGAAAAAAGACAGTATTTATTCCTTAACTTTGGCAGCAAATTATTTTCGGGGGTGCGTATGCTCCGCATACGCTGGAAGTGGGGGATTACGGGGGCGCTGCCCCCGTAATCCCCCACTTCAGGCGCAGCGCGAAGCGCTGTGCCCCCAAGAATAAACTGCTACCTTAACTTTTATCAAGAAAAAAAAGCTCTATTATCCCCGCCGCCGAAGGCGGCGGGGATATATAATTTTTATTTTTTACACTAAAAATTATATTCAGGAATAATTACCGGAAAAAAAGAATAAATAAATCACTCAGGAACCCGATTTTAAAATATGAATATAAAAAAATCAGCTCTGATAATGACCATCCTGCTCACGAGCTTCACCATGGCGGATGCAGTATCATACAAAAAATATAATATAATTCTAAAAAAAGCAGTACGGATGTATCATGCCCTCCCGGCATCAAATATCAAATGGGAAGTTATCGGCAGATCTAACTGGAAGAACAGAATTTATTATAAAGAATTCGGCAGTGGTGAAAAACTGACTCTGGTTATCGGAGGTCTGCATGGAGATGAACCGGCTGCCACAATATCAGCTATAAAACTTGCTCAATATATAAGGAAAAATCCTTCATCAATAACAAACCGTGTGGTTATAATCCCCTGTATAAACCCCGACGGACTCATCAAAGGGAGACGGACCAACGGCCGCAGAGTTGACATCAACAGAAACTTCCCCACTGAAAACTGGTCTACAGAATACAGAAAAAAATTCAACAACCCCGGAAAACTTCCGGCAACAGAACCTGAAACAGTTATAATAGCAAACGCAATTGAAAAATACAAACCCGATCTGATAATCCAGATGCACCAGCCTTTCAACGCCATCTACCCTGAAAAAAATACATCGGCAGAACTCGCAAAAGTAATGTCCGAAATTTCAGGACTCCCTGTATCTGATGATATCGGCTACCATACACCGGGATCACTGGGGAGTTACGGGCTGGGTATGGATTATAAAGTGCAGGGTATAACATACGAGATGTGTTCAATAGACTACGAACCTGATTACAACAAAGTAACGCAGTCGCTCATCGAGGCAATTAATTATAGAGACTGATCAACTGGACATCAGGTATTCACCACCTACATCTTCTAATCATTACCCACATTTATTTGCGCAGCCCCCTAAATCCCCCGGAGGGGGACTTCAATATAGAATCCTCAATTATAATCATTGAAATCATTAGTTTTAATCAATATTGTTTTGCCAACGACCGGGGTGCGGGGGCTTTGCGGGATGATTTACAGTTGAAAATAATAGATGTAGGTAATGATTAGCCTACATCTTCGAGGGTGCAATCCTTTTTGAACTCTTGGTTTTAAGAATAAGATCAACAATCTTGTATGTGTCGAATTTATCCACCGGTTTGTCATCATCATCGTAAATCGCATATGGGGACTTGTTGAAATCTTTATTGTTTTTATATAACACCTTGTATCCGTTACCCATAATGGCATAACCGTTTCTTTTAAAACTGGTGAGTATTCCAAGAGATGAAATAGCGTAATCCAGATCTGCATCGTAATCGATCAATGATTTCCCCGTGGTAAACTGTCTCCAATTCGCGTTCAGCCCTATCAGATCAAAAACTGTAGGGATAAAATCCTGATGTGATGTGTACTTATACTTAATGCTGTTTTTCTTAACACCGGGATAATAAATAAATGCCGCGGGCTGGATCTGCAGATTATTAAGCCCCCATGTATGACCAAAGCTTCCATGTTCCCAGAACTCTTCACCATGATCACCAGAGATTACAATAATCGTATTATCAAGACGCCCCATCTTATCCATTTCAGTAAGCAGTTCACGCAGAAGCTGGTCGGTATAACAGACCGCGTTCATGTAGCGGTTTTTAAGCTCTGCCCTGTCTTTCCTGAATTTCTCCTGAGTACCGCTTATGATAGTAAAATTCGCATTATAGTCCGGAACATATTTTCTGCACTCTTCAGGATAATAGTAATTAAAGTGTGTAACATTCATGAGGTAGTAATCGAAACGCTTCTCTCTTTTATCTCTCTTAAGTTCACTTACATATTTATTGATGAGTACTTTCTCTCTGGGACCGTAATCATCAAGCTTGGTTCCCGGAGCTCGATGGAATCTATCCTGTGTCTTTTCAATAATGTCGCGGTGTATATATTCATACTGCAGCGGAGAGTTGTAATAAAAAGACTGCTGATATCCCGCTTTTTTCAGCACCTGAAGAGGCATATTCAGAAACCCGTTATATCGTGTCTTAATCCCTCAATATTCATAAAGAGAATATTCATTGGAGACTTAACACTTATCTTCTGTGATAAAATTCTATCTCTCACAAGGTCGAGTTTTTTCAGTTGAGTAAGCTCCGTTTTTTCATCAAGAAAATCGGGATTCGCAAATAGCGCGGGAATAGCCTTACTCTTTTTTCCGTCTTCATCTACTTTAATACGGTCCTCGGGAAAACCGGTAATCGACTGCCATGGTATCTTATGTTTCATCATATTCATTTTTACATCACTATTCGCAAGAGCCACAAAGCGGAAGTGAAGTATTACTGAAAGCAGTACAATTATAAATATTGATATCATGGAAAAATTAAAGTTAAGAGAATGCCCCGTTAAAAAATTATTCAGAAAACGGTATCCTAAATAGAATATCACAAGGTAGACAGCAATAAAAATAATCAGCTTCAGAGCACTTAAGGTAAAATCCCCCATCTCGCCGTCTACCCAGCCGCGGTAAGCCATTACCACCCCTTCCGATCCGAGCTGTTTACCGTAAATCAGAACGGCCATGTTGTTGATGAAAAAAATAGTTGTAACAATAATATTCGATATCAGATATGCGGCAGTGGGGCCTGATTTAAACCAGAAAAAAAGAAACCGTAACCCGTAAAAGAGAAAAGCATTGAGAATAATTATTGAGGTGAACAGATATATATAAGTCAGAATTATATTTCCATCGATACTTCCATTATATCTGTCATAAACCAGATAAAGAGTAAACAGCATCGACCATAAGATCAGATTAACCACACCCGCTGTATTGTTGTAAAAAAAACGTTTAAGTCTCAACTGCATTATACTCTCCTTCAAATTCCTGCCGCAATATTCCTATCTGATAAGCCTGTCAAAGCACCAGTGAAAAAAAGAGGGGCTTCGTAAAATAAATTATTCCCCGGAAAAACACAATAAATTTCCTGCTTTAAACTCCCCTCTTTTTCTTTCCAAAGAGAGGGGTGAGTTCGGAAAGTTTACTGCTTCATATCAATTTTTAATTAATAATAAGCCTGTCAAATCACCAGAACACAATCTGCTCTATAATTTTCAAATATTATTTTTATGTTATAAAAAATATTATTTGCTTAAAATTTTATATAAAAACGCTTCATCACCCGGAATTCCGCATTCTTTTAAAAATGCGGACAAACATCTGAACTGCCGCTGCAGAGAGAAACACAGCCCCTGTAATAACAACAACAGTAGCTCCGGCCGGTGTATCCATGGACCAGCTTGCAGATATCCCTGCAATTGTAAACAATGCCGAAAAGATTGACCCGAGCCACATCATCCATGCAAGATTACGGGCAATATACCCCGCTGTACCTGCAGGGAGAGTAAGCATTGCTATGACCATTACAATCCCCACAGCATGAGTTTTAACCCCTCTCACCCTAGAAAACTCTTCGTCGAAAGCAGAAGCTTCGATCTGCGGATAGAAACGCCAGGCAAGAAAAAGAACAACCGCATCCAGCACAGCCAGGAGATATAGATCACTGACCGATATAAGAAGAATATTCCCGAAAAGATAACTCATGGGGTCAGTGTAACCGGGCGTACGCGCCATAAACAATACTCCGATACTCATACCTACAGCCCAGATTGCATTAATAACAGTATCCTCTCTCTGTTTTGCGCGGAGAGAGACAACGCCGATAATAATAGAAGCAATAACCGCGAATATCATGGCGCCCATAACCGGAGTCAGCCATGGAACAATCCCCGAGGCAGAGAAATAGAGTGCCATCCCTATGCCGCCGAGTACCGCATGTGAAATCGCCCCGGCAAGTCCGGAGATCCGCTTAACAGTAACAATGGCGCCGAGAACTCCGAAGAGTATGGATGATAAAATTCCCGCAATCATTGCATTGCGAAGAAAGGGGAGAGAGGGATTAAAAAGAACATCAATAAATCCATTCATATTTTTTTAACTTCCCTGCAGCAGAATGTATCGTTCAGAGCCACGTCATGACGGACCCTGACAGCTTTACCGCCGAATAAATCGGGGGGAGCATCCGCAGCCGGCTCTGTACGGTGCCGCACCACAGTTCGGGCCGTACCTGTTTTCAATCTGTCGCCGACGCATAAGACTATATCGGTCAGTGAAGATACAAATGACTGATCATGTGTTACAATAAGAATTGTCGTACTCCCCTTCAATGAGCCGAGAGTTCCGAAAAGACGCTCTTCACTTTCGGCGTCCATATTGGCGGTAGGTTCATCAAGAATAAGAAGGAGCGGACGCGAGGCAAGAGCCCGGGCAACAAGCACTCTCCGGCGCTGCCCCCCGGAAAGAGACTGATATGGCTGGCCTGAAAGTTCCGATATCCCCGCCCGCTCCATAGCTTCAGTGACAGCCTCCTCATCCACACTTCTGAACTTCCGGGAGAAAGACTTAAGCCTCCCCATACGGACAACCTCTTTCACGGTAATCGGAAAAGCCGGATCATACCCTGCATGCTGGGGAACATATCCTATGCGGTCTCTTTTAAAACCTGCAAGCCCTTCGAACAGAGTAATCCTGCCGGAATCGGGACGCTCAAGATTCAGCAGCAATTTAAGAATAGTCGTCTTCCCCGAACCGTTCGGACCCACCAGTGCTGAAAAATCACCCTGATGAATATGGAAATTCACATCCTCAAGGACCGGCGAAGAGCCGTATGCAAATGAGACATGGTTAAAACGGATAGCAACAGGCCCGGAGTGTGATTTTTCAGTAATCATCTATATATCCTTATAAACTGTTATTTCTTCTTAACCAGAGCACTCTCAAGAGCAGCGCCCATCTTTTTAATATTTTCAAGCCAATCTGGTGAAAGGGGATCAAGCATCACAACTTCAGCACCGACCGCATCAGCAACAGTCTTTGCTGCATTAACAGGAAACTGCGACTGAACAAATATTGCAGGAGTTTTATCAGCCTTCGCGGTTTCAATTAGCGCCGAGAGAGCTTTCGCGTTGGGTTCCTTACCCCCGGTTTCTACAGCCTCCTGTTTTATCCCGAATTCGTCCAGAAAATAACCAAAAGATGGATGAAATACAAGCACTGTTTTCCCAGAAAGAGGCTTCAGTGTTTTTTTCAGATTATCGAAAACGGAGTCTACATCTTTCAGGAGAGCCTTATAGCTGGATTCATAAAAATCTTTACCTGACGGGTCAATTTCCACCAGAAGATCACGCATATGAGCCGCCATTATCTTCACCGGCTCCGGACCTAGCCAAGTATGACGGTCGATATTTATTCCGGCTCTCTCTATATGCTTATCGTCATTATGAGATTCTTTATGGACATCTCCGCGATTTTCACCTTCATGTTTATGTTCCTCCATATGCCTGAAGAGAACCCCGGCAGTTCCGTCTTTAATTATCAATGAAGCGTATTGAGCCGCAATCTTCGGCTTTAGTGAAATTTCAAAATCTGCACCGGAGAGAACCCATGCCGCAGCTGTGGATAAAGATGCCATCTGCTTTGGTGTAGGATCATAGGAATGAGGATTCTGCCCCTCTCCCGCCAGCACCAGAACTGAAATCCTCCCGCCGCTTATCCTCTCAAGAAAATACTTCTGAGGAAGAATACTCACAGCAATTACCGGTTTTACATCCCCGGTTTTATCTTTTGACTCCCCGCATGAAAAGAATAATGCAGACATAATCGTCATTAACAGTATTATTTTAAACTTTCCCATAAAATAACTCCACAGGTCATTCTTGAAAATTATCTTTCATTTACAATATGTTTTTGTCAATCCTGAATGGGAATAATTTACAGAGATGCTTTGATTCCCATACAAAATCATGTTTCTATCTCTTCGTTATCTATTCGTTATCCCTTCGTTATCCTCCCTTCCATAGAGCACTAAAAATATTTATTTTTTTTGATTTTATGAAAATTTTAAGTTTCCGCCCCCACTGGCCTCTGGCCATCAGTCGGCGCTTTTCGGACATCGTGTCCGCGACCGACAGAGCGGTCACGATGACCGCCTGTGGACAGACGACACGATGTCGTAATTCTGTCCACCAGAAACATCCTGTTTCTAGTCCCCCCTGGTGAAAGGGTGGAGAAGAAATTGTAAATATTTACAACCTCCCCTTTCACCATCTCACCATGGGGAAAGGTGCCCAGCGGGCGGATAGGGGCGGGGCGGAGAATAAACACACAATATATATTTGACACTCCCCGTTTCTGAATATATATTGTGTACACTAAAGAATTATTGTAATAACAAATATTATACGGAGAAAAAAATGGTAATAGTGGAGATATACCTTACAATAAAAAAAGACTGTATTGAAGAGTTTATCGCGTTTACAAATGACAATGTATCAAACAGTGTAAAGGAACCGGGTGTTATACGCTTCGAGTTTTTCAAAGATCTCGATGCAGATAATAAATTTGTTCTATTCGAAATGTTTAAATCCGTGGAAGACCAGAACAAACACCGTGAAACGGCGCACTACAAAAGATGGAAAGAGAATACTGCAGAGATGCTCGAAGTCCCCTACACAAGAAACTCCTTTGAATATGTCGGATTAAATTAAATATATCATAAAAAATATTTAATTCAGCAATGCCTATTGACATGACACTTAAAATTGGATACAATTATTAGTGTCATTAAAAAACCCCGTTCCTCCTGTAATTATTTTATAGGGTTTTTTTATACATACCTGATTCAGGACGTTCTGATTCTTACACCTCTTTTGAAAACTGATAAAACAATAAAGAAAACATAGGAATTATTGTAATGAAAAGCTTATATTCCTTCATACAGACACCGGACTCTTATGAAGCAGGGATTGAAATTGCTGAAAAACTTAAGGAGATATCTCCCGAATTCGTTGTAATCTTTTTCTCTATCCATTACTCCTTTGATGATTTTTTTGAGGCGTTCTACAGTATTATTCCGAAAAAGAATGTCATCGTATGGGGCGGGACCGGTGACGGGATATATTCGCAGGAGGGTGTTTTCAATAACGGTATCAATGCAGTTGGTATAAACTCCGGCGGAAAAATTGACTGGTCAGTAGCGGTATGCGACCAGAAAGATCTAAACTCTTACGGAAGAGCATCATTCTGTTCGGATAAGGTATCGAAGGACGCAGCTGGGAGTTTAAAGGCAGGGTTGGTCCTCTCGGACTTTATCAATGACGGTGTAGAGATTGCAGAATGCATCAACGAAAATATAAAAATTCCCGTTACAGGGGGCTTAGCCGGTGATGACTGGCAGTTTAAAAGCGGCTTTGTCGTTGTAAACGGAGTTCCATACACCAACGCGGTATCTATCGTCGGACTCAGCGGTGATTTTTCATTTGCTGCCAACTGCGCCAGCGGATGGAAGCCCATTGGTAAAAGCGGCATAGTAACAGAATCAGATGGTAACGTTGTTAAATTTATCGACAATAAAACTGCCTACGAATTTATAGAATCGGAGTTCGGGCTCCCCCCCAAGGAGGCGGAACTGGGTGTTATCCCCCTGGCAACTTATGAAAACAATGATGAAAGTTTCTTTTTGAGAGCCCCATCGAAAATTGATATGGAGTCGGGATTTATAACATGTTTCGGATCTATCCCGGAAAAGACAAAAGTCCGGGTCTGCAATGCCACTAAACAGGATGTAGTCGACGGCGCCGAGAAATGCCTGATGGAACTTGATGTTCAGAATATGAGGCCGGTCATGGGGATAATAATAAGCTGCGGGGGACGGAAATGGATTCTTCAGAATGATATCAGCCGTGAGATTGAATTAATCAAAAATAAGTTCGGACACGATTTCCCCTTTACCGGATTTGCCTCATTCGGAGAGTTCGGATCATTCTTTCTCGGTAATGATAATTACTCCAGAACATACTTTCACAACGTATCATTTTCAGTTATGATAATCGGAGAGAAGATTTGAAAACCGCCTATTTTAATCTTACCGGCAATGAACATCCCGGATTTGAATCTAAGGCGGATCCTGCAGAATACGAGCTTAGACGGTACCTCTTCGCGCTGATTACAGATAATATTGAGTTGTTCTATCTAAAGTATTCAAATATACTTCAGAAAATAAAAGGTCTCATTTTAATCCCCTCCGACATAATAAGAACAGAAGCGCCCCGTGAAAATCTGAAAGTCATCTATTTTACTCCGGCAATGGGTGAAAACCTCTTTTCACTTGCAGAGATGTACCTGAATATGTTTAAGGAGAATCTGGAACTCCGTGCCGGATTTGAACTTCTGAAAATCGACTCGGACAGAACTATGGTGCAGTATAAAAGACTCCAGGGTTTTTATGAATCGGTACAGCAGAAAGCAAGGCAGGATATTCAATATCAGAACAAATGGACAATAGATGCTCTCCTTAAACTTATCAAATTCCGCAACACCGAACTTCTGCAGAGCGATATAGAGAATTTCCCCGAAGCAGTTATCTCTTTTTTCAAAGATAACTATTTCGATTTCAAAGGGGTCTCTCTGATAAAAAACTGCCATGCCTCCCCCGGGATAGCTGCATCATACGGAGACATGAGTGAAGCGATAAGACAGACAGAAAAATGCGAGAGTGACCTCAGCTGGATAGCGATATTCCCGCTGTTCATTGAAGGGAGATGCGAACACCTGCTGATTGCGGCAAATAATGAACACTATCATTTTAAAGAGTATGAAACATCATTTTTTCTGCTCTTCAGCGAAATTGTTTCAGCCGTTTACAAAGAAAAGCTCAATGAACAGGCTTTGATCATCGCCAAAGATGAAGCGGAATCTGCTAATAGAATGAAAAGTCAGTTTATGGCAAACATGAATCACGAACTCCGCAATCCGTTAAACGGCATACTGGGGATGATAGGACTGCTGAAAACTTCAGGGCTGAACCATCTGCAGTTTCAGCAGGCACAGCTCCTTGAATTTTCATCACAGTCGCTTGTAAGAATAATAAATGACCTTCTGGACTTTTCAAGTATAGAGAAGGGGAACTTCAGGCTTAGCAGAGAGACCTTCTACGCCAGCGAACTCATGGAAAAGACAGTAAAGCTTCTTGAGATACCCGCAAAGAATAAGGGACTCAGTTTAAAGTATATAAACAATGCCGGACAGGTGTATCAGCTTGAGGGGGACCCGAACAGGCTCCAGCAGATTATCATCAATCTGATTACAAACTCAATAAAGTACTCTGAACATGGTGATATTACTCTTCAGCAGGATATAGTTGCCGATGGAAAGGCTGACGTACTTTATAAATTCAGTGTTACCGATAACGGAATAGGCATACCTGAAGAGAAGATGGAGACAATCTTTACTGAATTTGTCCAGCTTGAGGATACCTATACAAAGACTCAGCAGGGGCTGGGACTTGGTCTTGCCATAGTTAAGTCATTAACACAGATGATGAACGGAAAAATTGAAGTACAGAGTGTTTACGGAAAAGGCAGTACATTTTCCGTTACTTTACCTTTTATAAAAACTGCAGCAGATGACAGAATTTTCGATACAAATCTCTATCGGGTAGAGAGAGCTCAGAAAATTCTGAAAATCCTGATTGCTGAAGATGATTTAATAAATCTTTTTTTTCTGGAAGCAGCTTTTAAGAACATGGGCCATTCAACCGACAGAGCGGGGAACGGAGTTGAAGTTTTGAATCTCCTCGATACAAATTCCTACGACCTGATCTTCATGGACATAGGGATGCCCGTTATGAATGGTCTGGAGTGTATTACGGAGATCCGGAACAGAGGTATTAAAACTCCCGCCATAGCTATCTCGGGATATACATCAGAGAGCGATGTGATTAATTTTATATCCTCGGGATTCAGCCAGGTATTATCAAAACCGGTAGAGATAAACAATCTGCTGCCTATAATTGCAGCAGTGACGGTTCAGGTTTAGCGTGGATAATCGATTCTTTATATGATGGAAACAAATCCCACGGCCCATAAGACACCCCCTTTATTAAAGGGGATGTATCCACGTCTCAGCAGCCACTCTACTTCCCGGCACTTGCTGTATTAACACCGGGCTGTTTTATTTTGAAAAGATTCTCTACAATCTCTTTAACCACAGGGTCCTTTGAATCCCTACTGTACACAGAATATTTCAAAACCGGTTTCTGTATAGTATTGGCATCTTTTCTATAATACTCTGTTTTAAACTGCAGATAATATCCCTCTGCATTTTTACCATAAGTAAAAAGAGCCGAATTTTTCCGCCTTTCATCCGCTTCAAAGAACCTTACATTGAATCCGTAAACATCGGCGCACAGCGAATTGGTATCGGAATTGTTTAAAACGCTCTCCAGTGTCTTTAACGATTTCATATTATCTGTATAATTCCCTTTATAGACAGCCCCTTCAATAATATCCTTTTTCAGCTTAGCAATATCTTTTGTGAAAAATCTTGACTTCGATTCATTTATTATTTTCAGATCTTTTTTTAAGGGATAATACTCAAATACCGAGTCTATTGTGTTGTCACTATCCTTATCAACAATCATAATAATCTTTTTCTCAAGACCTGAAAAATCACCAATTACAATAGCCGTATCGTTCTCAATAGACTGCAGAAACATATAATTGATATTATCCGCAGGAACAGGAAAAAGCTTCATTCTGTCCCCGGTAAGTTTTTTCACCTGAATATCATCTAACCCGGTTGAGAAAAGGGGCACAATTGACATCATAACCACCGCTGCAGCTGAAAGTAAAAATCCTGGTCTCATTATATGGTTCTCCTGTTTTTTTAAATTAAATTTTTATTATACTATCTATTATATATGCAGATTCCGTGCCAATTGTTCAGGTTGAAATAATGGCCAAAAAATGCTTATAAACTGCAGATAGATATATATTTGCTGATTATTCAAATGTTTAGACCTAAAGCTGTCTCAAAATGAGACTCAAATCGATACAAGTATCATTTTGAGACATAATCCTGATCTGAACACAGAATCAAAAAAAAGAGTTGCAAGGTCAATCTTTATTAAATCATTTTCAGTATTTATTCCTTAACTTATTACAGCAGTAATTTATTTTCGAGGCGCAGCGCTGCGCGCTGCGCCTGAAATGGGGGATTACGGGGCGTTGCCCCGTAATCCCCCATTTCAGCGTATGCGAAGCATACGCATTCCCCTTTAATAATTTACTGCCATTTATTGCAGTTTAAAAATTCTCTATCATCCCCGCTTCCAGCAGCGTCGGGGATATATAATGATTTTCACATCGAGGTTGTATGAAGACAAATCGTTTCCTTGGAATCACTATTTTATTATTACTCATATGCACTACCGTGACGGCTCAGGAGAGTAAACCGGGTAAAATGAACATCGGGATTATATCCCGGATAAACCATGATGAAAAAACAGCCGTTGTTTTAACCGGCTCGAATGATTTCACTCCTGGACAAATACTCTTTGCCGATATTGACGGCAGAACCATTGAATTAAAAATAACAGCAGTTGGCGAAACAGAAATAACCTGCGGAATTGCCTCAACGGATATCAATCTACTCACTGAAGGGATTGAAATATACTCGTTAAAAGCTGTGAAGGAGAACTCCATCGCAGGGGAATATAAAGATGACAGCACCGCTAAAACCGGAAATGATGATGAGGCTCCCCGGCGAAGCCGCAGGTGGAGACCCGACCCGATGTTTTTTACAGGCTTAACCTACGACACTGATAACTTCAGAAGAGGGAGTGACTTTTACGGGAAAAAATCGGGCGTTGCCGAGGCTTATCTGAACGTAATAATCAGCTCGCTGTTTCTTCATGCAGGATATGAAAATCCCGGATTAAATTTTTTCGAAAGTAAACCGGAAAATTTCCAGGCAGTAAATCTCTCCGGTTCATTTACAGAGAGTACAGGTCTCCCCTTTTCCCCTTTTTTTAAATTCGACTATAAATATCTCCCTGAGGCGGAAAAAATTAATAAATCAGGTTTTATGACCGGAGCTCTCGGCGTCTCATACAATATGGAAACGGTGCGATTAAGATTCAGCTACGCGAGAGATTACTATACTGACGATCTGGACAATGACCGTGAAACTTTTAAAGACTACATATACACCTTGAATTTAAGCATCTACGATTACAATTTTATCCTTTCAAATATACATTTAGCTTTGAATTTAACAGGGGAGTACTATAACAACCGTTTTGAAGACAGTAAAGCCACTCCTGAAGATGAAAGCCGCAAAGGGATAAGCAGCATTACGGGACAGCTTTATCTGAGTATTCATTTTTCAGACGGTCTCTCTTTTTTTACTGAGTATAATTATGCCTATATGCCCGATTCCGACTGGAGCCGTAATGTAAAAAAGCGTGACTGGTTCGGCTTGGGGATTCAGATGAAACTTTAGATCCTCCGCCACGCCACGGGCGCGCCGGAGAGCAATTTATTTTCGGGGGCACAGCGCTACGCGCTGCGCCTGAAAGTGGGGGATTACGGGGGCAACGCCCCCCCGTAATCCCCCACTTTCAGCGTATGCGAAGCATACGCACTTCCGGAAATAATCCGCTGCAATTTCATATATTCACGCTTTAATAAAAAAAGTGTTGAAAATTAGGTTTAAAAAAAAATATTGATATGCGTCTCCGCCTGAGAGATTTTAAGAGGAAATAATGAAAAACAAATACACTATTTTAGCAATTCTGATGTTCAGCTCTGTAATGCTCACCGCCGGAGAGAATAAACCGGCTATCAATCTCTCCGCCATAAAATACAGACTTGTTTACGAAACATTCGACAACGGCAGTTTTGATATCTGTATCATCAATGCCGACGGCACTGGTAAAAAAAAGCTTACAAATACAAAAAATGTTCACGAGATGCACCCTAAGGTGTCCCCTGACGGAAAGTTGATCAGCTACCTGCAGGATACCGGAGAAGGGAGAGACCGCAAACGGGATCTATATGTAATGAATATCGACGGCTCAGGGAAAAAGCTTATCTCAAAAGATTCAAGAGAGCAGTGCTGGTCCCCGGATGGAAAATTTATAGCATTTGTAAAATCGGAATCGACCAGAAGATTTTCACTGGAAAGCTGGTCAACGAAGGGTCTCTTCTTTTACAACATGGAAACCGGGCAGGTTCGTGAGCACGCGAACAAAACACTTGAACACCTGTACTCCCTGGGATGGTCCCCTGACGGAAAATACGTTACGGCAACCGTTCTCGGAGGGATGGGACTTAAACATACAAACATCGGCATTGAAGTAAACGGCTCAAGATATTTCAAGCTTAACGTCACGGGATGCCGGCCTGAATTTTCACCTGACGGAAGCCGAATCGGCTGGGGAAGAACAGATTTCGAATTCAACATCGCAAAGATCAACATGAACAGATCTGTTCCCGTTCTGGATAAAGATAAAATCAACTTTCTCCATGTAACCAAAGGCTACGAAGTGTACCATCTCGACTGGTCACCTGACGGAAAATATATTGCCTTCTCCTTCGGACCCGATGGTGAGCAGCATGTGGGGGGAACAGCAAAGGGATGGAACATCTGCATTGCGGAGATTGCAACGGGTAAATCTGCCTATGTAACAACAGACGGCAATCAGAATAAAGAGCCGGACTGGATTCCGGCGGGAGAATAAAAATGAAAAAGATTATTACAATACTGTCGATCACGGCAGTTATATTAGCCGTTCTTTCATGCGGCAAAAAAAGCGACACAACAGTAAAAGAGATAAAAACCGGATCCGGTATTGAGATGGTGTCTCTCCCCGGCGGCGAGTTTACCATGGGTGAAGGCGCAGATGCTCATCAGGTTAAACTCTCTCCATTCCTTATTGATAAATACGAGGTGACACAGGAGATGTTCAAGCAGATTGAGCTTCCGAATCCTTCGCACTTCAAAGGGGATAAAAACCCCGTGGAGATGATTGCATGGGTAAACGCAGCGGTCTACTGCAATGAACGTTCACTTGAAGAAGGACTTGTCCCGTGCTACAATGAGGACACATGGGAGTGCAATTTTGATGCTAACGGCTACAGACTCCCCACGGAAGCGGAATGGGAATATGCCGCCCGTGCCGGAAGTAAAGAGAAGTACTTCTTCGGAAACGATCAGAAGAACATGAAAAACTACGTTATATACAGCAGAAACTCATCGGGTAAAACAGCACCGGCCGGTTCACGCAAGCCTAATGCATGGGGGCTATACGACATGTACGGCAACGTTGCCGAATGGTGTAATGACATCTACTCCGCGGATTACTACAAGTCATCCCCTTCAACTGACCCGCGGGGCCCCAAGGAGGGGAAAGAGCGTGTTCTTCGAGGCGGATCATGGAACGACAGTGAAGAATCATTCGGTTCCGCAGTACGCGCAATGGATGGCTCGATCAACGATGCATGCATACTCCGCGACACAATCGGATTCAGAGCTGTAAGAAGGGCGGACTAAGAGAGGATGCTTTTTCACTCCTGGACCTTTCTTCTTTTTTTTATAACTGTTTATGCTTTTTTCTCACTTGCGAAAACGGCTTTATGGAAAAGAAATATTATACTCGGCGGTTCCTTCATCTTCTACGGATGGTGGAACCCGCTCTACCTGTTATTAATTTCATGGGTAATTCTATTCGATTATACATCGGTTCTTATGATGGAGAGAACCGGACGGAAAAAACTTTTTCTTTCGCTTAGTATAATTGATGCAATTGCCATTCTCTCTTTCTTCAAATATTCAGGATTTATCGTTAACAATATAAACAGCATATTTCAAACCATAGGGATCGGATACTCTCTCCCCCTCCCCGGTATTCTGTTCCCTGTTGGAATCTCCTTCTTCCTTTTCCTGTCACTGGGAAACACTATTGATTATTATTACGGAAAGACAGATAGAGAAAAGAGTCTGATCCAGTACGCATCATTCGTATCCTTCTTCCCCTCACTGCTTGCGGGACCGATTGAACGGGGGAATCATCTTATACCGCAGATGAAATCGTGGCCCGTGGTAAAACAGGATGATATAGCAGAGGGTGTTTATCTTTTCATTCAGGGCATGTTTAAAAAGATGGCCCTGGCTGATTATTTCGCGCTCTATGCCGATAAAATTTTCGGCAACCCAATGGCATACACATCGGGTGACCTCATAGCCGGAGCCCTGGCTTTCACATGGCAGATATATTTCGATTTCAGCGGATACACAGACATGGCCCGCGGTGTTGCGCGAATGCTGGGGATTAAACTTATGGAGAATTTCAACCTCCCCTATATGGCTTCAAGCACGGGAGATTTCTGGGGGAGATGGCACATAAGTCTTTCATCGTGGTTCAGGGATTATCTCTACATACCCCTTGGCGGGAACAGGGGCGGCGAGCTTAGAGAGACAAGGAACAGATTCGCCACAATGCTTCTTTCAGGTCTATGGCATGGAGCTTCATGGAACTACGTTTTATGGGGATTTATGCACGCGGTAATTCACAGCGCAGGGAAGCAGATAGGAAAGATCAGTCTTACGGAAAAAGTTCCCGTATTTGTACGCCGGATCACAATCTTTATTCTGATAGTTTTCACATGGATATTTTTCCGCTCGGAAAACGGAGAGGATGCCTTTACATTTATTGGAAGAATTTTCACCACAGAGATGTCCATGCCTCAGATACCATTCTACATGGCTGGACTGATTTTACTCTGCTACACTTTCCAGTGGCTGAAGGAATATAAGCGAATTGATTTCATAGACAAACCATTGTTCAGGGGAGCGGCGGTTTTCTTTATGCTGGCTTACATGCTGTTTTTTGTAACGTACAGCTCAAGTGAATTTATATATTTCCAATTTTAAGAATGCGTGATAAAGAATAAAATAATGTTAAATAAACTGAAATACATAACAATCTCAATTCTTGTACTGGCAGGTATAACAGCGGTTATACCTGTCATCTTCCCCTTCACAGATACTGCGTCATTTACCGGCAACTACAGAATCCCCTACAGCATGGGGGAGAATTACTATCTCTACAGCCGTTACTCCGGGGTTATTGCAGATGAGAGCAGAATCCCTGTAATTGGAGACTCTGTAATCTGGGGGCACTACACCGACAGCGAAAACACTCTTCCGGCACACTTAAACCGGCTCAATGCAAAACCGTTATTTGTCAACATGGGCCTTGACGGCATACACCCCGCAGCTATGAACGGCCTGATAGAGATTTACTCATCGGGGCTGAAAAATAAAAAGGTCATTGCCGGAGTCAATCTCCTCTGGATGAGTTCGGCCAGGCACGATCTTAGCGGACAGGTAAACAGTGAAATAAACCATAAGATTCTTCTGCCGCAGTTAAGTCAGGAGATCCCTTCATACAAACCATCTTTCGAAGAAAAAATTTCCGCTTCAATTACACGGTCAATTCCGTTCTTTGCATGGATCGATCATTTGAGACTCTCGAAATTTTCAGGTAAAAGTTTTTACCTATGGACAATGGACAATCCGGATAAAAGCATAATTGAATATTTCTCCAGCAAGGGGGATGAATTCAAAGCACCGGAAGGGATTCAACCGGAGAAGATGCAGGAGCAGGAGATCGAGTGGATAACCACAGATAAATCTCTGCAGTGGAAATTTATGATAGATACTTTAATATCCCTTAAGAAAAACGGGAATAAAGTCGCGGCAGTAATTACACCCTTTAACACCTATATGATGACCGCCGGAAGCAGAAAGAAATACTTTTCAATACTTGCAGAGATGGAATGGATCCTGCGCGAAAACGGAATAACTCCCATTATCCCGCTGATAATGGAAAAAAAATATTTTGCAGACTCAAGTCACCCCAATGCAGAGGGGTATAGACTCATAGCGGAAGATATGATGAAGAACCGGGAGTTTCTGGAATTTATAGGGGATTGATAATTCAGTCCTGAGTAGTTAATATTTTCAACCAAACCTCACTGCCCCAGCCTTCGCACCAATGTCATTAAGTTAAGAAATTTGGAAATCCCGGAACTTTACACATAGCCCCCTAAATCCCCGGTCGTTGGACTTAAAAGACATTTGTTTTAAAAAAATTACGTTAAAATGAATGAATTTTACGATATTGTTTTGAAGTGTCCCCCTCCGGGGGATTTAGGGGGCCTTCTCAGGAGATCCTGGTAGCAGTGAATCGGTTCCTACTCCGGAAGAACTACCCGCAATCCGTTCATCCCAATTCTTTCAAATGGCTCAACAGGCCATCTTTTATATGAAGTGAGATCTTTCGGTGAGTCGAGCATCGAGCCCCCCCTTGCTGCACGGTAAAGATATTCACCTTTATGTCCCCGGGGATCTTTATTCTCAGATTCGGAATAATATGTGCTGCTGTACCTGTCATAGCACCACTCGGCTACGTTTCCGCTCATGTCGTAGAGACCGAACTTATTCGGAGTCCGCGTACCGACCTTTTTTACTTTATGAAATTTAACCCACCAGAATCGGCCCTTACTGTATCTCTTCACACCGGCGTTAAACATATGCCAGGAGTATTTTCCGGAACCGTCCCAGGATGAATCTCTCCCCCAGTAAAAATCTGTTTTTGTCCCGGCGCGGTATCCATACTCCCACTCTGCTTCAGTGGGGAGACGGAAACCATTTGACTGCTGATCGGTCCCGACTCTCCACTTCTCCTCATTATGAGGTGAAATATTATCATCCTCTTTCGAGTCTTTTGTAATTATATAATACGGTTTAAGACCGTTAATTTCGCTCAGTTTATTACAGAATTCAACAGCCTCGTACCAGCTGATATTAAACACAGGGAGAGATTCACCCTCTCCGTACTTGCTCTTTTCGCACGGGTTAACCCCGGTTACATCACGGTACTGCTTCTGGGTTATTTCGTATCTCCCCATCCAGAAACCTTTAGTTATAGTAACAGTCCTTGGCGGATGATAATCGCGTCCCTTTGATTCGCTCCCCATTACAAATGATCCGGCAGGGATAAAAACCATATCCACCCCGCCGGCCTTTTTCTGTCTGGTGCTTTCACTGGAGTAAATACTTACGGTGAAGAGGATAAGAATTAATGGCAGAATTTTTTTTAACATAAATATTTATTTCCCCGGATTAATAATTCATTTGGCAATCTGCTTACTACCCTGTTTCTCTGAGTAATAATCGGCATACTTGTCATCTTTCTCTGCAAGTACCCTGTCAATAACAGCCTGTCCGCTTTTCTTACTTAATATTTCAGGTGAATACTGCACCTCCAGAGGATTGATGTTAACAGGTATAAGTGTATACGACTCAATTCCCGCCTCACTAAGCGACACCCTCACCAGCATGCTGGTTTTATGAGCAGCGGAATGCCTTCCTGCAAAAACAAAATCACCAAGGCTATAAAAAATAATTCCATTCTTATATCGCTCAATGGGCCCCAGCCCATGGGACTGATGTCCGATTATACAAGCGGCTCCTGCATCAATAAGTTTACGCCCCAGTTCAACCTGTTCTTTCTCAGGTTTCATAACAGGGTAATCATAGCCCACCTCCTGCCCCCAGTGAATACTGACAACAACGGCATCGACTTCATTCCGCACTCTCTTTACAGCAGCACATAGAAGTTCATCGGAACCCCCGGCAGCACCCGCACTATCAGGACCGGCCCATACACTTTTAGGAACAACATTATTGAAGGCAAAAACAGCAACACGGGTACCTCTGTGCCAGATATAGACAGGCTTTAAAGCCTCTGTTATATTTACACCCACTCCGACCGGAGCTATTTTTATTTTCTCAAGACGCTTATAAGTCTCCCACATCCCGTCTACACCGGCATCTTTAATATGATTATTCGCAAGAGACGCAACATTGAAGCCGGCGTACTTCAGCATATCCTCACTTCCGCCGGGGGAACTGAAATAAAACACCTCATCCTTATCATTAAAGGGCTTCAGTGTTAAATCAGTAATAGGAGCTTCAAGATTAAGAAAACCGATACCCTTTATCTCTTTTGAAACTTTTGAGAAGGGATATCTCATAGCATCCTTTCTCCCATATTTTCTGGTCCGGTAATCAATAACCTCTCCCATTGTTGCAAAATTAAGAGCGACATCACCTACGGCTGTAATTACGGCAGGTTCCTTTTTAGGCCATATTTTTTTTATAGCCCTGCTCTCTTTATATCCGAAGTCAAGAGTATTCCTCGAATTTTCAGCTACAGGCTCATCACCCTTTACAATCTCTTCGCCGCTGTGTTTTATCATCCTGGGAGAACACGCTATAATGATAATCAAGGCAAAAAGAAATAACGGCTTACGATGTTTTTTCACACCACCCATTATATATAACCCGGTTTTTTTTATTATATTCATTATAAAAAATCTGATTCCCACTAATCTGAGATATTAAATATTACTTCAAGAAGTTTTTAAATGATATAAAATAAAAAAGCAAGAACATTTCATAAAATTACTATGGCGCCATAAGGCAGTGATTTATTCCTGGCGGGCACAGCTCTTCGCACACGCACCACTGATAATTAGAAAGTGCGGCCCCGAAGGCCGAAAGAATAAAAGATATTTGACACAACACAAATCAATGTATAAATTAATAAAACTGATTTGCAGATAGCACTATAAGGAGAACTGCTCATGCCCCGGGTTGAAAAGATAACTTCAAACATATATATTGCCGGAGGGGATAACTCCGCAACGGAAGATGCCGCGGTGTATCTCATAACCGACGGAACAGATTCTGCACTTATAGATTCCGGTACAGGGAGAGGTACCGATATGATTATTCAGAATATAAAAAACACCGGTATCGATCCGGCATCGATAAAACTGATTTTTCTGACACACTGCCATTACGATCATACCGGCGGTGCATCGGCTCTCCGTGAAATAACATCGGCAAAAACTGTAATGCATAAACTCGACGCATCATATGTGAGAGATGGCGATGCGGAGACAACCGCCGCATCGTGGTACGGATCGATCATGCCGGAAACTCCCGTTGATATTATGATAAAATCAGACAGTGAAATTTTCAGAATCGGGGAACTTGAAATTACAGCATGGCATACTCCGGGCCATTCTCCGGGATCAATTGTACTGACCATGATGTCCGACGGGATGAAGATTCTATTCGGTCAGGACGTTCATGGGCCGATACATCCTGCGCTGAAGTCCGACAAGGAGAAATATAAACACTCTCTCGAGTTTATGATGACACTTAACGCTGATATTCTCTGCGAAGGGCACTATGGCGTTATACGGGGCAAGGACCACGTGAGAGACTTCATTAAATCTTTTCTGTAATAATAACACCATTCCCGGCATAATGCAAATGGCGATGAATCCATAGATAAATTTAAATATCGCTATATCTTTTTAGAATAAAAACCTGATAATGAAATTTAATTAACATTTCGTATTATCAAAACACAAATCAGGTATTGTGGTTGCATTTCGGCTCTTGTAAAATACAATATGTCATCTATACAGCGTTGTTCGGAAAAATTTAACAGTTATTATGGACTTCACTAAAAAGAAAATGAAAATAAAAACTATTCTCCTACTCTTATTTGTTTTAAGCATTACTTCAGCGTCTGCCGGCGTTCAGGCCCCTGCTGTGCTTACCGATGAAATAAAAGATCTTCACATGGGCCCATACATCGAATATATTGAAGACAGAACCGGAGAGCTAACATTCGATGATATTAGCAGCCCCATAAATGAAAACAGATGGAAGGTGAATAATAAGAATACTATTGATACTGCATTATCCAGATCAGCATTCTGGATCAGATTTAAACTGACTGATAATTCAGAGTTATCAAAATGGTTTATTCAGCTGCATGGCCAATATATGACTTGTGAATATTATCAGCCATATAAGAACAGATATAATATAAAACAGGTTGGAGTCGGGCATCCCGTAAGCAATAAAGATTTAAAAATCAGAGGAATTGTTTTTGCAATAGATAAAAGTTTCGATGATCAGTTTCATTATATGAAAATCCAGGGACCATTTTTTATTAATTTATCAGTAATAGTTACTTCATATGAAAAGTTTATTGAAAGAATATTTAAAGAACAGCTGTATTTCGGTTTTATTTACGGCTTCTTTGCACTGTTTATTATTATCAATTTAATTATATATTTATACACAAAAGAATTGTCCGCATTTTTTATGGGCTTAAGTCTTTTATCGTATATATTATATACCACTTCATCAAATGGATTCGGATTCCTCTATTTGTGGCCCGACAACAGCAGTATGCAGCACATTGTTTTTTTTATATCTATACATCTTTTGTACATCTCATTTGTATTCTACTCCAGAAAGATTCTGGATATTAATAGAATCTTACCATCTTTAAATAAAATAATAACCGGATTGATTATATTTTTCATTACAGCAGCTTCCGGAGGAATATTATTTTTCAGCGATTTAATATTTAAATATAATATTTATATTTTGAATAATTTCAGTCTCCTTGAAGGATTTCTGTTAGTAACCTTTTTTATCTGCATAGCATCACTGCTCTATCTGAAATATAAATATGAACCTGCAAGAATATACCTGGAAGCTTTTGGAATTTTTTTGATTTTCCAGATTTTAAATATTATAGATGTATATTTTATAAAGTTCCAGATAATGTTTTCTTTTCTCGATTTAGGATTCTTTTCAGCGATCATTATATTGAATCTTGCTGTAATAAAAAAAGTATCTCTCAATATGAGAAATATACAGGCTGATAAGGATAAAGCGCTGAATGATCTTTATCTTGCTGAAAAAAAATCTGTTGATGAACTGGAGACTAAAGTCGAAGAGCGAACCCGCGAGCTCGCCGAAGCAAACTCGAAACTTCAGGAGCTGGACAAGCTCAAATCAAACTTTTTCGCGAATATTTCCCACGAAATCCGAACCCCTCTGACTCTTATCCTTTCACCGATCGAATCGGTGCTGCAGGGCGATTACGGAAAAGAGATCGATAATAATTTTTTCATCAACCTCCAGCGTAATGCTATACGCCTGCTGAAACTCATAAACAACCTGCTTGATTTTTCCAAAATCGAAGCAGGCAGAATGAATTTAAAAATTCTGGAAACTGATATTGTTCAATTCATAAGAATGTACATCGGATCGGTTCATTCAGCAGCTGAATCCAGAA
>PGXT01000207.1 GCA_002839285.1 Spirochaetae bacterium HGW-Spirochaetae-5
GCAAATGCAAGTGCAAGCATAAGTGTGACAGCAATAATTGAAAACTTTTTCATTAAGTAACTCCTTGATTTTTATTATTATTTATTATAACCGCATAAATTAGATTATGCTGATAATCAGTATAACAAAAAAATAAATATATTCCCACAGCTCATAAAAATTTTTTCATTAATTCATAAAAAATAATCAGTATTTATTCCTTAACTTTTCTCAAGTAAAAAAAGCTCTATTTTACCCGCCGCCGATGGCGGCGGGGATATATAATTTTTGTTTTTACTCAAAAAAATTCTATTCAGGAATAATTACTGAAAAATAATACACATTAAGCGGCCCGGATAATTAAATTTCATTAAATTATAATTATTCCGGTCAATAGGACCAGCCTTTATATAAAGGAGTAAGCTCTACGCGGGGTTTCCCGTTTTTATACGGCCTGCTGCTGATCCATAAGACATTGTTGACTCTTTTCTGCGGTTTACCGCTTTCACGGTCCGGGGGGAGATGGTATTCTTCAGCAGAAAATTTCGCAAAATACTTCTGATTTTTAACAAGCCCATACTCCACTGAGGGGAGAACTCTTCCGTCATCTTCGTCTTTATGTTTAAATGATCCGGTCTCTTCGATAAAAATTCTGACATTGCTGCGGTTAACCTTAACTCTAAACCGGTTATAAACCAGAATAAAATTTTCTTCGCTGCTCCAGGTCCTGTGTGATGACATTATATCATCATCTTCACCGCAATATGTTATAATCTGATTAAAAACATATTTATTCCCGGTAACCGGGGCCGGAGTCTCCTGACCGTCAAAGGTGACTTCAAACTCATCAACCCCCTCTTTTACAAGCTGTTCCCTGAATTCATGAAAACCGATCTCTTTCATTTCACCCCCCGCAGCAGTAAAGAATAATATAACAAAAAACAGAACTGAGAGTTTTAATATATCTGCAGATTTAAATATAATTTTTTTATTATTCATATTAACCCCGGAACTCATCCCGTTTAAGAACCTCGCTATAAGGGAGGCTCCCTCCGAAAATATCAAGGGCGCTTCCGATGGTAAGATCGATCCTGCCCTTCCCGGCGCTGAATACAATCTCTATATCGCCAAAATCTCTCACCCCGCCGGCATAAGTAACCGGGATAGAAACATAATCGCTTAGAAGACTTATGAGTCTGGTGTCAACACCCTCTTTCATACCTTCAACGTCAACGGCATGGACAAGGAACTCATCACAACAACCTTCGAGCATGGCAATATTCTCACGGGTTATTTCAAAACCGGTAAAGTTCTGCCACCGTTCAGTTACCACATAGTAGGAGTTCTCTTTTATCCTGCAGCTGAGGTCTATTACAAGTCTCTCTCTCCCTGCCGCTTTTATCATCTTTTCCAGATTGTCCTGACTGAACAGACCGTTTTTGAAAACATAAGAGGTAACAATAACATGGGACGCGCCGGCATCGAGATACCTCGCTGCATTATCGGGGGAGATGCCGCCGCCGATCTGCAGCCCGCCGGGATATGCCTTAAGCGCGGCCATGGCCTCATCTTCATTCCCAGGCCCGAGCATTATTACATGTCCACCGGTAAGACCATCGCGCCTGTACATCTCCGCATAATAGGCGGCGCCTTTGTCGGAGACGAAATTCTCCTTTGCCCCTGAATCATCCAGTGAACCGCCGACAATCTGTTTCACCTTTCCGTTATGAAGATCTATACATGGTCTGAATTTCATATATTTTTCCTGATTAAATTTCTATTGTAAACCGGCACGGGTAACCCGCCAAAAGCTGTACCTGCGAAGTCAGCACCTGCTGGAGGCGCAGAAGATTTATCAGCTAACGATGCGAATCGAACGCACGACCTGCTCATTACGAGTGAGCTGCTCTACCGACTGAGCTACGTTAGCAGTTAAAAACACACAGAGTTAATAACGGTTTATTCACTCTGTGTCAAGAAATATGTGTGTAATTTGATTTTTTTTAGATCCGTGCGAATCCAAGAAAAACCGCATGAATTGAAACCACAATTACGGTAAAGAAGGCCCTTACGGTTTCCGGTGATAATCCGAAAAATTTGTAATGAATTGAATTGTTATGACAGACATTTACACAGTCGCCGCATAATGTGCATGTAAGCCCCGGTTTATGTGACCGGATTTCATTTTGACCCAAAGCCCCGTATCTGCATACCCTGGAACATGCCATGCATGATGAGCATGTTTTTTCTATACCTATTCTGAATGGAGAAATTTTCCCCGCGAGGGTGGCGATGAGGCCTATCGGACAGTATGACGTACAATGAATCATAACTCCGCGCTTTGCAGATATCATTCTCATAATTATCAGACCTGTCAGACCAAAACAGATGGCCGCTGCTGCTGCCGCAATTTCAGAAACTGAAAATAATCTAAACAGATATGCGGTTAAAACAATAATTGCTAAAATCAGAATCCGGATTAAAATATTCTCAGGCGGGATAGAACCGCATTTTTCAGTTCTTTTAACTTTTCCTGCGGCAACATTATCCCAGGCGCCGAAATAGCAGAAATAGCTGCACCAGGCAGGGCCGGCCGCGGCTATAGTAACAAAAAACAGTATCATCATAAAAAAACCATTCCCCCGGTATACAGGTCCGCCGACTATAACAGCGGGTACAGGGATGTGAAGATTCCCCGTCATGAGAAACTGATCTATACCTGAAATTCCCAGTATAAACTGCAGAAAAAAGATTACAGAAAATCCCGCCCATATCCGGACTCTGAGTCTTGACGTATTTTTTAACGTCAGAAAAAGTTCTGT
>PGXT01000208.1 GCA_002839285.1 Spirochaetae bacterium HGW-Spirochaetae-5
TTCAGAGCTTTATCAGCAGACAGCATGCCCGATTTTACAACTATAGCATCCTTTATAAGAGATATGAAAGATGATATAAAAACGATATTCACTAACGTGCTGCTTGTATGTAATGAGATGAATCTTTTAGGTGGAACCGAGTTTGCTCTTGATGAATGTAAGATGAGTTCAAACGCAGTTAAGGATAAGAGCGGGACATTTTCTGATTTGAAGAAAAAAAAAGAGAAACTTGAATCTACCGTGAATTTTCTTTTAAAAAAGCAGATTGAAAACGACAGTGGCGATTTTCATGGTAAAGAGAATAATACCGTAAATATCGAACAGAGAGTTGAACGCCTTGTGAAAAAGGCAAACAGGATAGAAAAGTTTCTTGAAGAACAAACACCAAAGTCAAAAACAAGAAGTGGTGAGTCACAGAGTAATATCACTGATAATGAGAGCGCGAAGATGAAAACATCACATGGAGTTATTCAGGGATATAACGGTTTGGCACTGGATGATGCAAAACACCAAGTTGTTGTTAATGCCGAAGCCTTTGGCTCAGGTCATGAGCATAACCTCCTTATACCAATGATTGAAGGAGCAAAGAAAAATTCAGAAGCTATTGGTCTTGGCGCTGATTATTATAAGGGGAAAAGAATAATAGCAGATACAGAGTCATTCAAGGAGGAGAATCTTGAATACCTCTCCTTAGAGAAAATAGACGCGTACATTCCGGACCAGCAATTTCGCAAACGTGATCCCAGGTTTTTAACAATGAACAGGCATAAAAATCATGCAGATAAACCATACACAAAAGATGACTTCACATATGATAAAGCATATGACAGGTTCACATGTCCTGCCGGTAAAATACTGAAATATTCAGTTAACCAGAAACTTGCAAACACCGAGGGGAGAAGATATATCTCATCAAGAAGCAACTGTAATGAATGCACATTGAGAAATAAATGTCTCCGCTCTGATAAGACACGATATAGAACTCTTTATGTAATTGAGAATTATTTTGACCGCAACTATTCCGAGGAGATGAAATCAAAAATTGATACAATTGAAGGCCGTGAAATCTACAGCAGAAGGATGGGTATCGTTGAACCTGTATTTGGCAATATCCGAAGTTGTAAAAATCTAAACAGGTTTACTTTAAGGACAAAGAGCAAAGTGAATATACAATGGATTTTATATACGATTGTTCATAATATCGAAAAGATTAAGAGATATGGAACTACCGTGTGATTCAGTGAATATATACCGAATATTCTCCTGAGAATAAAAGTTGTAGTAAGAAATTGAGTGGATTTTTATAATTAACTGGAGATTCTTTTAGAAAATACTTTTTCTACAGGTTCAACAAAGATTATACGCTGCGCTCGGAGTACCTCGCTTGGCCTGCGGCAAATTTGCCACTTATAGTGGCAAAAAACTTCTTGATTTGGGTAAACTTATAGAATATAAAATTTCCAGTAAACTTAGCAAACGTCGTTATATACGTCAAATCAGAAAGAAACTATGAACCGGAAGATGTTCTAATTGTCTACGGCAAAGAATACAAAAGCCGTATGGTTAATGACCGCGGATTTTACAATTATAAAAACAAAAGAATCTTTGTAGGTAATCCTTTCGCAGGATACAATGTAGGCATAAAAGAGAATGAAGGTGAGACTGAAGTCTGGTTCGATGATTTTTTAATTGGGACAGTTGATAAAATAACAGGCTTGATTATTTATGAAACGAATCGTATAAAGGTACCGAAAGCACAGTAGTGTTACCGATGTCTTTGGGTTGTACCATTTGAACTTATTCAGTACTTCAATTCCACCAGCAGGGGCTGATACCTCTTCGGATCGATATAAATCAGATAGATAGCTCTTCCCGACGCGAAAATCTCCTTCGCTGAATATGGCCACATTGCACCCGGTTCAGATTTTTTAACTTTAAGTACAACCCTTTTCTCTGCCCCGGATAATTCCGGGAAGTCTTTAAAACGGATCATGTTCACATCTCCGGTGATGACTTTTGAGTATATGATGACAAACTCTTTCAGATAATCATTATATGAGAGAGAGCACTCGCCTGAGACATCTCCGATAAAATGCCCGGCATTCTGTATCTCACCAACCCATTCACCTTTATCTGAAAGGAAATTATACGCATTACTGTTTTCTATTTTTTCAATTTTAACTCTTACAATCGAAATTGGAAACTCCAGGTTACTCTTTTTAAAATGACCGGCAAGATAAACATATCCATTCCGCTCCATAACCGCGGCACCGTAATATGGAACCCCCTTCCCGAAAAGCGGGCCGAGTCTCCGGAAATTCATCGGGTCACCCGGTTTCCATCCGCCGGGGATATCCCATCGCGCAAGTCCTATATAAAGAACATCAAAATCTAAAAATTTCGTGTGGTCGGGAACATAGACATGGAGATAATAGACATAAACTTTACTCCCCGAACGGAAACCATCAAGCGCCCAGAATCTGTGTTTAAGGGGATTTTCATTTTTATTATGTTTTATAAACTGAGCGGGTCTTTCTTTTTCTTTATAAAAATTAAGTTTAATATCTTTATAGTTTTTACCGGTAATTCTGTCGCTCCATGCAATGGAGTTTGACAGCATTCCATCCATAAGCGCCTCGTTCTTATCACCGGCGATACGCCCCTTTTCACTCTTCCACTTGCCGGTAATGGTATCGGCAAAAGTCCAGAGAGTAATCTCGTCGCTGAATTGAATTGAACAGACACCATCCTGCCCGATAACAGTATCAAGTCTCGATGGAGCAAAGATACCATGCTCAACTAAGAAGAGTAGTGTGTTGCGAAAAAGTTTCAGGAAGAGTGAGATTGAACTATTCATAAAAGATTACGGCCCGGCAACACATCGGACGTATTTTTCACGAGGCCCCCACAATGCTAATCCGGTACTCCACCCAAACGCAGTGTTTCCCGTATAAAAATCTACAAACCATGCTAACCTCGAATCATTTTTATGAACTGTAGACGACCAGTAATGTATATTAGCATATGTACAGGGATATGAATTAGGATAATAATCAGCAATTGTCTCAATCTGTTTCTGACGACATGCGGAAATTTCCGTTGCATCAGCAACACTTACAGTGCCGGGGAAAACACTATCTATAACCTGTCCTGGTTTATCATAACCAACTGAGTAGTGATGATAATGAATAATACTTTGAAGCTCTTTAATATTAGGCAGTCTCCAATCAGTTCTACCTTCATGATCCAGTTTTTCACACGCCTGTAAAGCCTCAGTCCAATAGTATTTTTTTCTGGGTCCCTTACAATTAAAATCGTAAATTGGTTTATCACCATCTGTTAATGAACACCTGGTCCAAATAAGACCTGTTACATTATCCCTTACCATTCCTCTGGAAAGAATACTGAATACTTTTTCGCTGTAACCAGATGTAAAAAATGAGATAATAATAAGTAGAAAAATAATTTTTTTCAAGATCAATCCTCTGCCCAAGGGAAATCAGCATCGTCAACCTCACCGCTTCCCTTCTTTCTTACGCACCGGACAAACTGCTTTTCAAAAGAAAGATCCTCTTTAATCTTCAGTTTATAAGATGCCATGTTCACTCCGAAAGTTCCGCCACCTTGATGAAAAACAATCCAGCCGTAATCTGCGGTATTAAAATTACTGTCAAATTGAAGTTTTGAACTATATGTCCAATATCCCATTGGTGAATCAAATCTCTGTATAAACTTACCAGCCGGATCAACAACAAATTTTATACCGTTAAATTTATAATGTGGAGTATTATCTTTAAAATATTTACCATAATCACCAAGTATATATGTACCGGCAATATCAACATTATAATTAGTACCATCAAACGAATATTTGACTCTTGTGTCCAGTATATAAGCCCGTCGATAATCGCCAGATCCGGAACTATAATTTACACCGTCAAAACTGAACTGATCTTCATTATCTGGAATATACGCTTTTATAAATTCTCCTGTATCTGAAGGAATATAACCAAATAATGAATTATAATTATATCTATTACTTCCTCTACTTATAACCAATCCGGAAATATTAAAATAAGCACCTAAAGGATTAGTTCCACCATCCTCATTACATCTGATATTAGGAATAGCATTATCAAGATCTGCTACAGAAATAAATTGAAAAACATATGTACCTGTATCATGGATTCTATATAATTCAGTATAATCTTTATTAAAAACATACTCCTCATCTTCCTTCACATATTTTGCAGATGTGTAATCAGGATGACCCGGGGGAATTTCGGGATTTGGATTTGCGACGGTGCTCTCTGTATTAAATCTAAATCGACTCCTTGTATCTAAACTATATCGATCTTTTGTATAGTGATTAACTATAAATGTATAATTACTATCTGAACCAGCGAGACTAATGTCAGGAATAAATGATCCCTGTGCATTAGGGAATATACTTGGATCAATAGCAGGATGGTATCCATAGTTTACGATAGTAAGAAGCTCCGGAAGTCGAGGAAGTCTCCAATCCTTATGACCGGCGTAAGTCAAATTTTTACAAGTTGCTGCTGCCTTTGACCATTCCATGAGAGCTGAATTATTAAGA
Source organism: Spirochaetae bacterium HGW-Spirochaetae-5 (assembly GCA_002839285.1). Lineage (GTDB taxonomy): Bacteria > Spirochaetota > UBA4802 > UBA4802 > UBA5550 > WRGT01. The sequence goes on from PGXT01000208.1 coordinate 4,601, forward strand.
TCATCTATATTAACTTTTGAACCAGAACAATCATCAATTGTATCCATCGTATTAGGCGCAGTAGCGGAACACTTGGTCCACCATAGCCCGGTTACATTATCCTTAACAATATCATGATTTGTAACATCTCCGGTAATGGTTGTATAATTATTAAAAACCTGCATATTTACAGCACGCGGTCTATCGGTATAGAAACCATCATCGCCGACAGCTATACTTGTGATTGCATCATCTTCAGTTGAAGAGGCGGTATCTGCAATAGGAAAATATGTAGTCCTTATCTCTTCTCCCGTTGACAGCACCACATCAAAAGGGGCGATGAAATCCTCCTCCTCTTTCATTGCGTCTAAGAACGCATCTCCGGAGCAGCCGGATAGGATGAACATAAACGGTGTAATATTTTATAAACTTCATACCATTTAAGCCTGTAAAACTATTTTTAACAATATAGTACAGATGTCAATATTAATCAATTTTATCTTACTCCAAATCCCTTAGTAAATCTAAAAATATTCAATTCTGCTCTTTTGTATAGATATTTATCCTGTGTTATACCCTCCTGAAGTATGCCGAAAATGATTAATGATACTATAGCGGTTAACGAATGAACTAGTACAATTGACCCTTCGACTCCGCTCATTTCGACAAGCAGGGAGAGTAATTTAACGCTGGCTGAGCGGAGCCGAAGCCTGAAGTCAGTATTATTTCTATTGTAAGATGCTTAAACTTCCAAAAAAATATAAAAAAAATTGATTCTTTTTTATATTTTTATAAATTCTATAAAAGTATCAATTCATCTTTTTATTCCGGGCATTAAGACTGATGTCCGGATCGCATGAAAAATCATCAGCTTACAATACTGGTAAAATTTCTTCGGGGGAGATTTAATGAAAAATGCATATTTAAAGGTGTTATTAATAGTCCTTCTCCCTTTTATATCTCTTCAGCTCTACTCCGCGCCCGTTACAATTGAAGAGACAAAATTTCACTGTACCATTCTACAAGACGGAAAACTTGAAGTTCTCTATACAATTATTTTTACCGAACATGAGCACCGTGACCGGATCCGTTCCATCGGCGCATTTATTGAACCTATGACAATAATCGAATCCTGGGGGGAGGTCGATGGCAGAAAGTTTAGAACCTCGATGACAAGCAATGGCGGCGGTTACTATGCCGCAGTATTCGACAGGGAGACTGTAACCTCAAAAAAATACACCGTCAATATTCGATACAGAGTTGATACGTCAATGACCTCACCAACCAGATATAATGAAAGGAATTATGCCGCTTTCTGGTGGCCTCCGGTTCAATGGGACCTGCCGATAAAAAAGCAGACAGTACAGATTATCACACCGGTTGAAATACCGAAAAGCATAAAAAAAGCCGAGCAGATAAAGGACGACCTTGTAAACAGATCGGGAGTTATTGTAAACAGTGATGTAGTAGAATCAAATGACAGATGGGTGTACTATCCCTCACTCTGGAAAAACAAAAACTATCTTTCAATCCACGCGGAAAAAATAAATCTAGTTCCGAAATATAAACAGAATGTAAATTTCTTTTTCCCGGCAGAACTTCTTACCTCCGGTGCGCAGGGTGGAACATACTCTCTTGATGCATTTTCAGCAGGAGACATCATTGAAACTGGAGACTTTACAATAAACTCATCCTCAGTTTTTCTTGATGTAGACGCGGAATCCGGAGATGCGGGGAATCTCAGTTCATCTGTTACACTTTTTATCCGTTTAATTGAAACGGGGAGAAGAAATCTCTACAGAAAAATTGTAACCTCCCGGTACCCTCTGGATGATTCGAAAATCACAGTTCTCGATGGGATAAAATATACCAACTACCCCAGTGTATCGGCAAAAATCCGCCAGTCGATAGATGACGCTGGACAATTAATACCTGACAGTTATGATATTATAACCTCAAGACCGATAGAAAAAAGTGAACACATTTCATTCATGATCCGTTACAGCGATTATGGTTACATTAAGATGCCCCATGATAAACGCCTGTACAACGGAAAATTGCGGATATTTTATCCCTGGCATGGATTAAAACTTTCTCAAAAATTTGATATTCTTAAAATTTCTGTAACATCTCCATTTACTGTTTCTGCAAAAGAGGACAGGGCGGCATATGCCGATTTATCCAATTCGGAATTTAAAGTTGTAACACCCTCTTTTAACAGATTTGCCAGTTGGGAGTACGTGCAGGGAACAAGAGACCAGAAAGCACCGGATGGAGAGGTTTTCATCGATCTTAATGCTTTAAGCACAAAGTGGGAATC
>PGXT01000032.1 GCA_002839285.1 Spirochaetae bacterium HGW-Spirochaetae-5
CCGCGCTCTCAGCAATATGAGCTTTAAATTTAGGATTATTGGTATAATCCATATCTGAAAATTTACCCACATTCAGCATTGTCTTAGAAACAGGAAAATTCACATCTCTGATTCTAATCTCCGTGGCGAGAGAATCAGCTTTCCCATTAATCTTATAATTTACAGTTACACCAAAAGATCCCGGTTTCTGCTGAGGGTCTATCCCCCACAAGGCCCTGAATCCCCAGGATGTTTTGGTCACAGGAACTTTAATGTTTTTAAACAGGAGAGTTACATCTGCAGGCTCAGAACCTCCCCCAATTTTTTCTATTTCAGCATAAACACCGTTCCCCTGCGCAAATCTTCTGGCGTAAAGGTTAACCTTAATATCACTATTGCTGAAAGTAATAATTTCCGGTTTAGCCGGAGTATAGTCAGACGGTGTCTTTACAATTGTTAATTTATTCTGAACTGAGTTTTTTGCCGTATCAGTATCTTCAACATCTGTTATTTTAACCGATAAACTCTTTCTGCTTTCTGAAGATAAATCTTTTTTTTCAGCAGAAGTGCAGACAGTTAAAGAACCGGTGATAAAAAACATCAAAACTGTTACGATATATTTTTGTCTCAAAAAATCCTCCTTTTAATCTTTTTTTATTCCGATTAGAGAACTATATTACTTAATGTATATATTTATGGGCAGACAATTCAGGGCAAATAAAATTCATAAAACAGAAGAAAAAATGAAAACAATACAGGTATTCAGCGAAACTGAAGAGCTTATAATCTCAGAAACAAAAAAAATGCTCCAGACCTCAGGAGATTTGGAGGATATAAAAATAATCGAAGGGACCCTTTTATCTCTGGAGATGCTTGCACAGTCAATTTCTCATTATCCATCACTATTAAATCAGCAGGTTCTGGGTAAACACAGCCGCTCCCTTGAAACGCTGGTGCAGAATCTATGCACACATCCAGGTCTTAACCTCCTGCTGAACACCCCGACAAAAGCAGTTTTAGGGAGAGGTTTCACCATAGCAAAAATGAATTTTTTTATTCTTATTTCTTACGTCTGTGCTGATTACCTTCACCTGTGTTCAGGAAGGGACAATATCAGAAAAGTTATAGCCCTGAATGTTTTTTCAATTATGGCAGAAGAAGTTTTCATTTCAATTATTTCCGATGACAAACTCAATATAGATCTAAGAACAAAATCCGGTTTTCTGCTGGCAAAAATCTGGGAACACAGAATCTATAAAGGGATAGAGGAGCTCGAACCGATACTCACCGATCTGTGGATTTCCCGTCAGTCCTTTACCCCCTCTTTCGGGACAATGCAGGGAATATCAGAGATAACCTCATTCTGCACAGGACGAAATCCCATGTGGCTGAATTTTCTGGAAGACAGCGAGTTCAACGAGGATATCCTTGATGCACTTAAGGAGTATCTCATGGGATTATCATATGAAGAGATGATAAAAATTGAAGATTACATGGAAGCTGAATCGATTAGCTCATTCAATATGTCTGACTTAGAAAGGGTTCTTGAACAATCTAAATCCTACCCGATGAACGACTATCACGATCCGCGGGAAATGTACCACTTTTATGTAAGAAGAAAAAACAACGCAATGTTCAGAGAAAAAAGCTGCATGAGAGGACCGAAAAGTACAATTGAAAAGTATATAATCTGCTATATGCTTAAACATGGAATAATTGCCGGTAACGGAAATTAAACATATCTTTTAATAAAAAAAGCCCTTACATCTATAGCTGTAACCGTGTAATTATTAATTAAATAATAATATATAAACCCGCAAACTTCCCTAACTCACCCCCGACCCCTCTCTTTAGAAAGAAAGAGAGGGGTTTAAAACAGGAAATTTATTGTGTTTTTCATGGGAATACTTCGCTTTACGAAGCCCCTCTTTTTTTCATCAAAGAGAGGCGATGTGCTGAGCCTGCCGAAGCAGGCGCGGCAGCAGCCGGAGGTGAATGTATAAAGTTTTAATGAAAATCTATCCGGTCAAGTAATTACTCCGATTTCCCCTCTTTCTGAAGCTCTTTACCCATCTGCTCAAGACCTTTGGTTGCCTCTTCAAGAGCCTTTTTCATCTCCTCCTGATCTTCTGCAGGGATATTTTTCATCATCTGGTCAGGGAGTGTGCTTACAGCCTTCATGCAGAGAAGTCCGCTTATGATCATAAGTACAGGTATAGCTGCCAGTATGATAGATATAACTTTTGCAGGACCCTCTTTTCCGCCAAGGGCTTTAGTCAGAGCGTTATAAAGCAGCCATAGTCCATAAAGAGATACGGCAATACTGACCAGACCGCCAAGCCATAGACTGAATCCGTTTAAAAATCCGAAAATGGCACTAACTGGAGAAATTGCCATTAAAGAAGCTGTAACTCTAACATTTGATTCATAATCTGTGCTTCCGCCGCAGATTGCGCTGATTACAAGAACAATAGCTCCTCCGATGAACAGACCAATTATTGACCCAATAACAGACATTACAAGACCCATTACACCAACACCGCCGCCGATCATTCCGCCAAATGCTCCACCCACCGCACCAAGAGAAAGCCCGATCCATAGAAAGTTGATAAGTGCTGCTACAAAACCGTAAATCACAGCTTTAATAAGCGGTTCTGCGAATCCGCCTGTTTTCGACATTACTGAAAAATAATCAGCCGGGGTTAGTAAAGTTGCTTTTGTTTCATCAATAAACTTCTTAAAATCGAATGCTACTTCAGCCATAAAGTCCTCCTGTATATTCTTATTACATGATAATAATATCTAACTATATACTATTCAACCATTAATATTTGAAAAAATCAAGTAATTTGTATTACATTAAAATTTTATATTAAATTTTTGTTATCCCCCGCCCCCTCTGTCGCTAAAGCGACATCTCCCCCTTGATGAGAAGGGGGAGACTGATAATGTTAAAAGCAATGGGCGCAGCCCATTGTCCGCCTGCCTCTGCCTTCCCCTTCTTGCCAAGGGGAAGGTGCCCGATAGGGCGTATGGGGAGGAAAATAAGTATTGACTCAATCCTGATTATAAAAGTAAACTTAATCTATTAGGGGGATTATCTTATGAAAAACCTGAATAGAATAACAATGAATCCCGCTGTCATGGGTGGAAAACCATGTATCAGGGGTATGAGGATTACAGTCGGCACCATCCTTTCTTTACTTGCCGGGGGAAATTCCGCTGAAGACATTTTAAAAGCTTACCCTTATCTTGAAGCTGAAGATATCAGGGAAACCCTTGAATATGCGGCATGGAGATCATCAGAATATGAAGTAGAGCTTCACACTGCATGAAAGTTCTTATTGACATGAATCTATCTCCCCAATGGGTAAAACCTCTTACAGAAAGCGGTTTCGAAGTTCTCCACTGGTTTACAACAGGTAATCCTGGAGCACCGGATTCTGAAATTTTTGAATTTGCCCGTTTAAACGAATATACAATAATAACTCATGATATGGATTTCACTCAACTGCTCGCTTTAACCGGAGCAGAAAATCCAAGTGTTATTCTCATCAGATCAAAAAATATTATGATTAAATCTTTTTCAGAAAAACTCATCCAGACACTGAATGAAAACAGAGAAGTAATCCTAGACGGTGCCATACTTGTAATTGATGATGACAAAATGCGTATTAGAATTTTACCGCTGAAATAACCACTCCCCCACCATCGCTAAAGCGATATCTTTCCGCCCCCTCTGGCCATCTCCCCCATGAATGGGAGGAGGATAGACTGAATAATTTGTCTGTTTGTATAGACGAAGCATGCTGAGTCAACACAAACAGACAAATTAGTATTCCCTTTCTCCCATTCATGGGGAAAGGTGCCCGGCGGGCGGATAGGGGCGGAGTGGGATTTTACTTTTTAACCATAATCCTGATTGACGAAAAGAATCGGCCATTGTAAAAAAGATTAAAATTTTTAATGAGACATAATTAAAGTGAATATAGTAAACCTGATTACATCGGATTTGTGGTAAACGAATTCTCTCCATCAACAGATAACCGGAACCTTGAAGAGAAAATTGTAAAAGGGAAAACCAATTACACGCTGCTGGAGATATCCGGTTTTGAAAACTCCTCAAGCAGTATACTGGCAGAAAGGATAAAACTCCTCTATGACAAATCAAAACTCATCTGTTTTTCCGCAAACATGACGCTCAGCTTAAGAAAATTTCTTCTTAAAACAGGTATATCCGACTGCATTACAGATTTTTCCCCTGAGCGGATAGCCTCCTACATCAAGAATCTGAATATAAAACCGGAACCACGCCCAGGAACTTTCGTTATTCTCGATGATAATGATCTTCAGAAAAATATGTTTAACTCGATAATAAAAAGATTCGGTTATAAAACTGTATTTGTTTCAACCACAGATGAACTTTTTGAAATAGCGGCAGAACCGGATAACATTATGATTCTGCTTAATATCGGAACCGCCGGTCTAGACCTGAATGGACTTGTAAGGAGATCCTACATAAGCCAGGATATCAAAAAGAATCCCGTCGTAGCTTATAAATGTATGGATCAGGGACTTTTTGTTCATGAAATAATAAACGGACTTAACAGGCTGACAAAGGTTATTCTCTCCCCCGAGGAGATATACTGCATGCTTACAGATATGCTCTTTAAGAAGGAGATAACATCTTTCACAAATTCATATATAAGCTCTCTTAAATATGAAAAAATCCACACCTACGCGGGGAAAACCATACAGCAGATTTACTACGAGAATCACGGCGACCCCTGCGGACAGGAATCTCTTTTCGACAAAGAAAGAATCGATTCTATGATCGATTCATCTGAAATGATAAGGAGAACACTTATCCGCGCCGAAGGGATAATATGGCTGAGACACTCCGATTCAACGCAGAATAGACCTACTTGCGGAGCGGGTGCCTGAAATTAACATCACCTTTCCATAAAGAATCGATTGTCTGAATAGGAATTCTAAACTCATAAATACTCGAAGGATTTTCAGGGAAACATGGTCTCTCCTTCGTATGGCAGGAGAGACAGAGTCTTTCACGTCTCTTGAGACTTCCAATTCCGCGGATAGGATACATTCCGAATCTTATAGCCCGTCTGTATCCGTTCTCCCTGCTGCTGTAATCGACATGATTACTCGCTTTATGGTATTCGCTGCCGGGACCATGACAGGATTCACAACCCACACCCTCTTTAACAATAGACTCTACCCTGCCTTTCCCGGTTGCATGACATTGAAGGCATTTTGAATTTTTTTCAGGTGAAGCAATATTATATTTTTCAGCAATTTCAGAGGCTTTCTCTCCAAGAAGAGTGTTGTATGCTTTAGCGTGAGGGGACATAGCCCATATTTTATACTGATTACCTATCGCATCTTCACCATGACACTCCCTGCAGACCTTCGAACCCACATATGTAAAAGAGCTGCCACCCTCTTCCAGTCCTGCAGCGGGAAATTCAATAAAAACAACTGTTATGATAAAGATGAGAATTATTATTTTATACACTTTCTCCCTCTTCTCTATTTTTTTATCAGTACAGAAAAGTGTAAAACAGCATTTTAAAATGCAGCGGTTTATTTTTAGAGGCACAGTGCTGCGAGCATACACACCCCCGAAAATAAGTTGCTGACGGTTTAACGATAAATAATAAATTATTATTAGATTGCAAACTGCTCTGCTTTATGTTATATTTATTAACAAAACCGTCAAGAAAATTTGCACTTGACACCGGTATGAATTACATTAATGCTAAATAATTCCGGAGAGTGAACATGGGAAATTTTGAAGAAAACGAATACAGAATCGGTAAGTTTTTCGTAGAAAATGATATCATAAATGAGTACCAGTTAAATGAAGCTCTGGAACTTCAGGTTGATAATAAAGAGAGACTTCTAGGCGAAATTCTTGTAACTCTGGGATATTTGTCCAAAGAGGACCTTATAATGGCCCTTGAAATGTATATGATGATGACAGATACCGACAGTCCCGGCATAGATGAATGGCTCGATCAGGATGAAGTTGACATGATTTTAAAGAAGCTTGATACCTCAAAGTCAAAAAGTTCTTGACAAATGACCGCATATACAAAACAAATGTACCCATGCTAGAGTACGAAGATAACATATGTTTTGCCTGCGGGCAGGAAAACGAAGTAGGGCTTAAAATAAAGCTCAAGTTCGATGATGACACAAAGACAGCTTATGGCGAGTTTACCGCTCATGAAATGCTTGAAGGTGTCCCTAATATCATACATTCAGGAATTGTTGCAACTCTCCTTGATGAAACAATGGTAACAGTCAATAAATATCTTGAAGTAATGGCTATCACAAGCGAACTTACTATAAGATATCTGCAGCCTGCATTTATCGGTGAAAATCTCTATATCCGCGGCTGGTTCGTTAAAAAAAGCAAGAGAGTCATCGAAAACAGAGCTGAAATCGAAAATGAAATGGGTAAAATTGTAGCAAGAGCAAAAGGTAAATACATCGAAGTTGATGAAATTCCTCAACCTGAATAGACTCCGCCCGATTTAACTCAGATTTTATAATACTTATCTATATTTAAGCCGAAGTGGTGAAACTGGTAGACGCACCGGACTCAAAATCCGGCGGGGGCAACCTCATAAGGGTTCGATTCCCTTCTTCGGCAAAGCTTTTATCAAAAACAACTTAATTAAAATGAACTCTCACTCTTTCCTGATACTCTAAAATCCCAGATTAAAAAACATTTCTTTTAATAATTAAAATTCAATATTAATTCCTTAATTTTTCTAAAGTAAAAAAAGCTCTATTATCCCCGCTGCCGAAGGCGGCGGGGATATAATTTTTTTGTCTTTTACTCTAAAAATTATTCCTCATCTATTTTAAGGTAAAAGTAAGTTTCATTTGAAAAAATTATTTGCATTTCTGATTTGTATTTTTTACAAATTAATTAATAAGATTTAACCTGAAAAAAAATTATTGTAATTGTTCATAAATCGGAGGCATTGCTCTCCGCCCCGACTTTGGTGCGACGAAGAGCAATTTTACCAACAGTTTTTAATCACTTACGTTTTGTCCGGTTAAACTTGTAAAATCTTATAACTGCAAAGGGGATATTTATGAAAAAAATAGTATTAATACTCATGGGGCTCGCAATGTGTTTTCAGCTCATTCAGTGCTCTTCTACAAAATCAGCACCTGCTAAACAGACAACTGATCCTGCAGTAGAGGCATGTAATACAAACTGCAAAACAATCTATGCTAAATGCATGCAGGCTGCCGGAAAAAATGAATCTAAAAAAAAGGCCTGTACGGATAACATAGTCAAGTGCTCAGTAAAATGTCCGGAAAAAGCAAAAGATTATAAAAAACCGGCCCCTGAGAAAAAATCCACATACTCTGAAATTTAATAAAAAATTTTCATAGAAATAAGTAGCTGTGCCCGATGGAGATGAAATCGGCTTTCAGGCACAAGAGATTCTCATGAAGAAAAATAAAAAGACTCTCCATAATTATGGAGAGTCTTTTTTATTTCTGAAATTCTATTAACTCATAGCTGCAGTGCCGTTAGGTGGCAGGTTTTTTTGCTAAGGGTTTTTGGGTGTGATTTTGGGGCAGCCCCGCAGCTAATTGCTTTCTAAATTATTAATTTAATAATGGATATAAGGTCATCTGGTCACCGCTGACAATTTCACCTCTGAATTCTCTGATAAGAGAGGATAATGGTTCACAAGAGTTTTTTCCACTCTCCTTATTCTTTCGTCCTCTAACAAAGCCCTTACCTCTCTGTTCATCCCTGTCAGTCGTAAATATACGTACGTTTTCTTTTTTTGTAATATAACCATTCATCGCACTCTCACTTTACTCTTAAATAAGCATACTTTTTACGGTATGCCGGACAAAAAGCAGTAGATTAGGGAATTTTTTAATCCCGTTAATCCGGCTTATGTTAGATCAAGTCTCTCCCGGAGAACATTATCAACATCAAACAAATGTATAGTACATATATGTATAGTATTAATCAAGCATTTTTTTATTTCCGTGAAAAAAAATAAATTATTTGCTCTCAACAGCTATTTTTTTAACTGTATCTAAATCCGTTCAGCATTTGCTACTTAACCCATTGCCGGTTAGAAATGCTCTATCACCCCCGCCGCCGGGGCGCAGGGGATGTATAATTTTTTGTTTTGCTTAATAAGATTTAGATTACTTAAATAATTATTAAATAAAAATAACATTTATACGTTACGGCAATCACATATGGTCATGATAATAAAAGATTATCAGACTGATGTATATACATTGAAAATAATTAGAGGAATATAGTATGATAAACTCTTCACCCGATCATGAAAAAATTTTTGACGAGATTCTAAAGATGAATCCCGATGAAGTCCAGGCAAAACCTGATTCGGCAGGTGATCATCCTGGAACGAAGGTTCATGAATCTGAAATAAATTTCAATCTCCTGCCGGAAGAACTGGAGGAGTTCCTGAACCGTTATATAATAAACCAGGAATCTTCAATTGAAATAATAGCGACCAAGGTATGCACACATTTTAACAGAATGAAAATCGAAATGAATATACCGGAAGACCAGAGGATTGTGGGAAATATTAAAAGCAATATGCTCCTTATCGGCCCCACAGGTGTGGGTAAAACATATATCATCAAGCATATAGCAAAAAAAATCGGTGTCCCCTTTGTTAAGGCCGATGCGACAAAATTCAGCGAAACCGGATATGTAGGTGGAGATGTGGAAGATCTCGTAAGAGAACTTGTATATGAAGCTGACGGAGATATTGCCAAAGCCGAGTATGGTATAATATATATAGATGAGATCGATAAAATTGCTTCATCAGGAAATACATCGGGACCGGACGTATCCCGAACCGGTGTACAGCGGAATCTTCTTAAACTTATGGAGGAGTCGGAGGTAGACCTCAAAACTCCGCACGATCTGGCTTCGCAGGTTGAAGCCGCAATGGAGGCTCAGCGGACCGGTAAAGTCACAAGAAAGAAAATTAATACAAAGAATATACTGTTTATCGTTTCAGGCGCGTTTTCGAATCTCCCTGATATAATTAATAAAAGATTAAACAGGCAGAGCATCGGCTTTGACAAACTGAGAACCTCCGCTGCAGCGAAGCAGGAGGTAATAAAACAGCTTAAGACCGAAGATCTGATAGAATTCGGATTCGAATCTGAATTCATCGGACGGCTCCCCGTATCGGTAATTTTAAATGAACTGGATGTCGATGGACTCTATAAAATTCTGAAAAACAGTCACAGTACAGTTGTATTCGGGAAAAAAATGGATTTCAAAGCCTATGGAATTGATCTCGACTTCAGCGATGACGCTCTTATGGAGCTTGCAAAAAGGGCTCATCTGGAAAAAACCGGTGCCCGGGGACTTTTAAGTGTATTCGAAAAACTTCTTATAAAATTTGAAAAAAAGCTCCCATCCACTGATATAAAGAAGTTATATGTTGATATGAATCTTATTAATAATCCGGACAAAACATTATCAGCTCTGCTGCTTGAAGACGGATTAACAAAATTTCAGAAAGAATTTCTAATAGAGCATGGTATATATCTCTCATTCGATGATGAATCAAAAACTAAACTCGAAAAAAAATCGAATGAATCGAATAAAAAAATCAGGGATTTATGTGATGAACTTTTCAAAGATTTCTTTCACGGGATAAGACTGATGAAACTGGAAGCTTTTACAATCCCCGGTGCAGCAGTGGATAACCCCAAGGAATTCCTGGATAGTTATATTAAACAGAACTACAAGACTCAAGTCTGAACCATGATTTAAGGATTAGCGTGATATATAAAAAAAATATCATGTTAATCCCCTAATCAGGCGAATCGTGATTCAGACTTTTCTACTGTATATATGTACTATCCTTGTAATTCTTAAGTTCATTCATGAGAAAATCTCTTCTTTGAGTTAGCTGTTTCCCTACAAATGTGTCTTTAATTTTTTTAGGTTCTTCAAATGTATCGATCATCTCAAATGTAAGCCTTGTGGGCTCTTTCTTTTTGCGAAGATCGATTATCTCATCCGATGCCGGCAGAATAATTGCATATAATGAATATGGAGTCTGAATCAAAGCGTGCCCGCGATTGAGGTAGGCCTCGGAGAATCCGCCGTCAATATTGATTGCTTTTCCGTTAGCACTTGCAATCTTCTGTCCCTTGCTGATATCAACAGGTGTATGACCGAATACAATTCTCTCCACATTGAATTCATAGGTGAGTTTATTAATAAAATCGGGGTTGTTAATATTTTTACCCCAGTAAAGAGTATTCTCTTTGTGTGACTCCTTATCTCTGTAAAAATATCTTTCAAAAGTCTTCATGGCGTCTTTACCGAACAATGGAGACTTGGGTCCGCACCATAGATAGAACATCATGGCAAGCTGAAACGGTTCCTGCTCTCTCCCTGCAAGATAATTTTCCCCTATGTCCTTTACTACTATTTCAATATGATCAAGAAGCTCTTTACCCTTCTTTCCATAGAGTTCTTCGAACTGACCATCGGCGGTACTTGGAACAAGTGCGTGAATATTCATAATATAATTATTAATATGATAGAGTTTACCCTCGATAAAGAGGTACTCCATGAGTCTTTTTATCTGGCGGCTGGTTGTAAACTGATGTACAAGATCATCAATGACCTCCTGCTCTTCGTCTGTCAGCCGCAGCGGATCATCAAGAATAAGTGTGGGGAAATTATTATCCGAAAGTCCCGCGGTCTGCCCGTTCTTAATCAACTCGGCCAGTTTTTCAAGATTAAGCCTGCTTTCCATTCCAAGCTGCGGGTACTTTTTAATAGTATCCTCTTCCAGCTTAAACTGAATTACAGCTAGAGTCTTCTCCATCTTTTTGGAAATATCAAGTTTTGCTTTAAAGTTACCGCTGATTTTACCGGGATAGAGTTTTTCGGCAAAAGCCTGAAGTTTTGATATATCAATTCCAAGGCGTTTTAAAAAATCGAGAGTATCATACCTTACGCTTATTCTCAATGCTTCGGCAATAAGCGACCTGTTCCCTGCAGCGGCTCCCATCCAGAGAATATCGTGGTTTCCCCAGACAAATTTTACGAATGGTTTTAAATCTTTCTGGGAAAGTATACGGAGTATTTTATCCGGCTCATCCCCTCTGTCAAAGACATCGCCCAGGACTATAAGCTGTCCCAAAATAACCTGTTTAACAATTTTAGCAAGAGCACTTATTATTTTATCCGCAACAATATCATCTTCAAATACAATATTTGGAACCGGGAAATTAAGTATTAGATTTTCAAGAAGCGGTTTAAGATCCCTATTGATCCCCCCTCTTATCTGATCAAAGTCATGTACCCCCTGAACCTTGTACCGGATAATATGAACAAGAGCCGAAATAACATCCTGCTTCTCCATTTTAAAATCATCCGCTTCTATATATTTCTCTTTTTTTATTATCCTGTCTATATGTTCAAGTTTTTCATTGGAAAATGTTTTAGGGAGAGCTTCATATGCGGAACGCCAGACCAGTCCAAACCGACCCTTAAGAATCGAAACAAAACGCTCCCCTGCCCCGTGAGGGTCACTGATCCAGAGAGTTGTATCAATATTCATTTCAAGTCTGGACTCGATATCTGCCAGTTCACGTATTATTTCATGAAAACTTGTGATACTATGATCTTCTGACATAATTCCCCCGGAATTGATATGCTTGTCATGCAGAAAAAACTGTAACTAATCAAAAAACAGCGGTGAAACTACTCTCCGCCGCGCCGGAGGCGCGGGGGAGATAAAATTTCATCGGTTTATGTGCAATTACAAGAAATCTGCTGATAATACTGTTTAATATAAAAATCGACAGTCTGAAAGTAAATCTGATTCAAAAGTCTTCTATTGTCAATTTATTTTATGCAGGCACAGCGCTACGCGCTGTGCCTGGTAATGGGGGCTTACGGGGGCGTTGCCCCCGTAAGCCCCCATTACATGCGTATGCGAAGCATACACACTCCTGAAAATAATTCTCAGCCTCATCCAAGGGTATGGAGAACATACAGAGTGGTCAAAAAAACATATATTTCACCAGTTATTTAAGAATACTCTTTTACTGCTGCACAAAATATCAAAATTTTTTTTGTAAAAATTCTAACACATTTCTGCTAAATGTCGATAAATAAGTAATATAACACGGAGGTTATTATTATGAGCGTAAAAGAGATCGATACTCTATTCAGCAAAGGGCTTGAGTCTATGAGAAAAGGGAACTTTCAGGAAGCTGAAACTCTATTTGTAAAAGCTAAAACACTGACACTTGAGCTTTCAAAAAAATAAAAAAAAGCCGGCGCTAACGCAGCCGGCTTTTTTTTAATATTTTATTAATTCTACTTTATATTAGCAAGAATAAGATCACCCATCTCTTTTGTGCCGATAAGTTTTTTACCTTCGGACATTATATCTCCGGTTCTATATCCCTGCTCGAGAGCTTTTTCGATTGAACTGAAAATCATTGTATATGCATCATTTAAACCGAAGCTATATTTAAGCATCATAGCTGCGGAGAGAATCTGAGCTATAGGATTTGCAATACCCTTCCCTGCTATATCCGGTGCTGAACCGCCGGCAGGCTCGTATAATCCGAAAGATCCGTCAGAAAGTGAAGCTGAAGGGAGCATTCCGATAGATCCTGTTATCATAGAAGCCTCATCTGAAAGAATATCTCCGAACATATTATCGCAGAGCATAACATCAAACTGACGCGGGTCTTTTACCAGCTGCATTGATGCATTATCCACATATAAATGGTTAAGTGCGACTTCGGGGTAATCCTTTGCCACCTCTTCAACAACCTCTCTCCATAAAATAGAAGTTGAGAGTACATTTGCTTTATCGATGGAAGTAACTTTTTTATTACGTTTCATTGCAGTTTCAAATGCAACCTTTGCAATTCTTACAATTTCAGGACGGGTATAAATAAGAGTGTCAAACCCCTTGTTGTCATCTTTAAATTTAGGCTGTCCGAAATAGATCCCGCCGGTAAGCTCTCTGATAATCATAATATCAAAGCCGTCACCTATGATTGCCGATTTAAGTGGAGATGCCTCTTTCAGTTCTTTGAAAATAATGGCAGGCCTTAGATTTGCATAAAGGTTAAAATGTTTTCTTAAAGGTAGAAGAGCCCCTCTTTCGGGCTGCTTTTCAGGAGGAAATTTTTCCCATTTTGGTCCCCCGACAGAACCAAAAAGTACCGCGTCTGAATCTTCACATATTTTCACGGTTGAGGCAGGGAGAGGTTCGCCATGGTTATCAAGTGCGGCTCCACCTACATCGGCGAAAGTATATGAAAAACCTATGCCGAAAATTCCGGAAACTTTATCCAGTACTTTTATTGCTTCATCAATGACTTCAGGTCCTATTCCATCGCCCGGAAGTACGGCTATTTTTTTTACTGACATATCAAACTCCAGATTTATTTGTTAAACTATCAGAAATCAGAAGTTAATTTAAACTGTCAATATATTTTAAAATTCATTGATAATTACTGAATTCTTTTATGCTGAAATAATTTTAATTTCACTTACATCAAAGTCGTCTGAGAGATTTTACTGCAAAATATATGCAGATAAATATAACAATTTTTCTGCATAGGTGCGTATGCTTCGCATACGCAGGGGAAGGGGGATTACGGGGGCACGGCCCCCGTAATCCCCCTTCCCCGCACAGCGCGAAGCGCTGTGCCCGCATGAATTGATTGTTATCTTTAAGGAATTAACATTGTTTTAAAATTTGTTTATTGCAAAAAATATCAGTATATAATAAATTATACAAGATTTATCACATTTCAGGAGAGCTGTATGAAAAGAACCGTAAACACCAAATTTAAAGCTTTTACAGGACTGATTTTAATACTTATTCTTACATTAACTTCTTCCACCGTAAATGCTCAGAAAACTACAAGAGAAGATATACTTAAGAAATTCAAACAGGACAAGCAGAGAATCGGGCGTACCGATGATGAAATTAAAGAGACAATGAACAGTGTCGTTGCTGATCTTAAAAAGAAAAACAAAAAATTCACCGTTGAACTCAATGAAATGATGAAATATAAAATTTCCGAAATTACCGGAACTAAACCCCCTAAACCGGATGAATTAAAAAGACTTGAAGAGGAAAAAAGAAGAAAAGAGGAAATAGCCCGTAAAAATGCCGAAAAGCAGAGACAGGAAGAACTTAGACGCCTTGAAGAGGAGAGAAAAAGAAGAGAAGCCGAAATCAATAAAGAAGAGGATAGAAGAAAACAGGAGGAGATGAGACGGCAGGAGGAGGAGAGAAGAAAACAGGAGGAGAGAAAACGTAATGACGAGCTAAACAGAGCTGAGATGAATGACCGTAATATCCCGGCTGATCTTGCACCTTCAATAACAATCCCATTCTTCGCGTGGAACGGAGCTAAAACATCTACTATAGTTCAGCACCAGGGTGTCTGCGGAAGCTGCTGGGCATTCACTTCTACTGCAGTTTATGAGACAAATTACCTCCTGAAAAACGGAGAGACCCTGGATCTGTCAGAGCAGGCCATTCTTGACTGTGCCGTAGACAAAAACGGAAAAGATGCCGGGAGCTGCGACGGAGGATGGTACGGCGGTGTTTTCGACTACCTGACAGTAAAAGGAGCCAGAACAGAAAAAGAGGATCCATACAAAGGGAAAACCGGTTTCTGCTCTTCATCGGCAAAAACAAAATATACAGTTGTTAAATGGGGATATATCCGCAGAGATGCCGGAATACCCTCTGTAAAAGAGATGAAAGAAGCTATTGCTAAATACGGCGCTATAGCCGCAACAGTTAAAGTAACACCGGCGTTTCAGGCATATAAAAGCGGAGTATTCGATGAGTTTGCCTCTGTCTCGGGACCTAATGATGTTAACCATGCAATTACAATTGTAGGATGGGATGACAACAAAAAAGCATATCTTGTAAAAAATTCATGGGGACCAAACTGGGGCGATAAAGGTTATATCTGGGTGGAATATGGAAGTAATAATATCGGTTACGGAGCTGCATGGATAGTAGTATCACAGTAAAAAATCCGGAGGAAAAAAATGTTCCTTAAAAAGTTTATATTTTCACTAACAATCATGACTATTTTAATTTCGGGATGTGCAAATTCTCAGGAAATTATTGTCAAAGCCGGATCGGGAGATCAGACAATTACCGCAAAAGCGGGTAAAATTTTTTCTATTGCCATTGAAGCTCAATTAAGCACAGGCTACAGCTGGAAACTCCAGGAGCTCCCGGCATCAATCAAAATAATAAAAGAATCTGTTTTAACAGAAAAGAAAAATGTAAATATAACCGGCGGTTATGAAATCCAGGAATTTGTTTTCAGGTCTACAGAAAAAGGCGACTATACACTGACCTTCAACTACGCGCAGCACTGGAAAAAGAAGCCTGAATTTGAAAAAACAACAACGATAAAAGTTAAAATTGAATAGATCCAAATTCACAAAATAATATCAACTCAAAGAAGAAGGGGCAGAAACCCCTTCTTCTTTTTTTATCCGGTAAACTCAGAACATCTTAACTAAAAAGCAAATAACATAGTTAAAAAAAAGTATCTGCCGGATAAAACCTTTTAAATTTTAATAATTGCCTATCTTGGTCTGGATTCAAAACAGGATGCATATACATTTCCCCCGCTGGTGAGAGTTCTCACCAGAGTTCCGGTACTGTCATATAACATAAGATTAAAGCCTGTACTAATTGCTGCAATATACTCTCCGTCTGCAGAAAGGCTTATCGATGTCAAAGCGGAAGCCAGCGGTGCAGGAAGACCTGACACAGTTGCCGGAAACGAAGTCGGCAGTTTTACAGTATAAAGGTTGTTAGTTATGAGAAAATATATATCATTATCTAATGGGTCAAAAGTTATATATGTCGGGTCATTGCCTGAGTTCACCTGATAAGTAGCATTATTCAACAGATCCCCCATAAATATTTTAGTATTTCCTGCCTGCGTTACTGCCATAATAACCTTGTATCTGTCACTTGTTAAACAGAATGGCCTAAGTGGAGAAAAAGTTCCTGAACCCGAATAAGTAGCCGTTATATCCCCGTTTGTATTTATAAACTTCAAATCCGATACATTCCTGAATGCAATCTCATTGCCTGTGTAAGTAAAACTCGGAGTGAAACCAACAGGAGAAGAAGTAGAAGAATACAATACTCTCATATCAGTGCCGTCAGTTTTCATAAGAATAAGATCATAAAGAAGAGAAGCCGTATTGTATAATGACACAGCAATAAATTCTCCATCAGTGCTGGCGGTAATTCCCGGGGCAGTAACATCATAACCCGGAAATTCCCTGATAATTTCCCTGTTATTGCCGTTTATATCTATGGAACATACTTTCATCGGAGAAGGACCTTCAACAAAATAAATCTTTAGTTCATCATCGTACTGACGAGAGCATCCAAAATGTAAAAAAAATATACACAGAGCTGCGAAGATCATCTTTAATTTCATTATGCACCTTATTTATTATAATAATAAATAACCATACTTTTTCTTTATAAAATAATAGTGATTGTCAATCATTTTTACTACTGCATACAATGAGGTAACCTGCTTAAATCTTTCTGCAAATATCATCGCTGAAAAAAAACTTATTGTCTATTATTTCATAATAAAATATTTATATTTTATCTCATTCCCCCATACTCTGAAATACTTCATCATACCTGTTTGACGCATTCCAGAAAAGGTAGCCGAAAGCGCCTGAATCATTGGAACCTTTAACCTGTTCTGCTATATATGCGACATTGTAACTTGAAACTCTCCATCCGAATGCATGCAGCGATTTATTTCAGAAGTGCGTATGCTTCGCGCAGCACCCCGGAATAAATTTCCGCCGGGAAGTGCTGAATGTATTCTTCCTTGACAAAAATTATTCAATACGCTCTCTTTAAAATAGATTTTACTCTTAGTTTAAATATTATCAATTAATTGGAATTGCCGGCTGGGACCTGTGAAATATTAGAAAAATCTCCAGGTAGACATATTAAATCAGGAGACGGTTGTTTATGAATCTTAATGTTAAACTAAAAGAACTGAGTAAAATGTTCGGAAATATCCATGACCTGACCGACTCAGACCGATTTATGATACTCGCCACACTTACTACTGATTCAGCGTCAAGCCTTGTTATTACTGAAGAGGGGAAATTCTACAGAGACTGGATAGCGGATAATCTTAGCCCTATACTCGGATATGATATGAAAGATTTTGATACATTTGAAAAATGGGGAGAGATTGTTCATCCTGAAGATATTGAAACATTCAGAGAATCTGTTAAAAAAATTATAACCGGCAATGCTGTCTCAACTGATCTCCGCATCTTCAGGAAAGATAAGAAAGTAATGTGGGTGAACAATACTGTTTACCCGTTAAAAGATGATTCGGGGCGTGTTGCAAGATTGATCAGCGCTGTTAAAGACATTACCGAGCGGAAAATATATGAAAAGGAGATGCTGAAAACTCAAAGACTTGAATCTCTCGGTATACTGGCCGGCGGCATTGCACATGACTTTAATAATATCCTTACAGCAATACTTGGGAATATCAGCCTTGCAAAAAACTTTTGCGATGATTCGATAAGTTCTACGGCATATTTAAAAGATGCAGAAAAATCTATTGAAGGGGCAAAATCACTGACAAAACAGCTCCTGACTTTTGCTCGCGGAGGACAGACTTCTCTGGAAATAGTTGAACTGGTTGAAGCC
Organism: Spirochaetae bacterium HGW-Spirochaetae-5; assembly: GCA_002839285.1. Taxonomy (GTDB): domain Bacteria; phylum Spirochaetota; class UBA4802; order UBA4802; family UBA5550; genus WRGT01. Next base: position 17,784 of record PGXT01000032.1, read on the forward strand.
GTAAAGCAGATTTCACAAATAAGTTTAAGCGGTTCAGGAATACATGTTAAATACATAGGTGATTCCGATGTTTTTACCATCAGAGCTGATAAAAGCCAGATAATGCAGGTTTTCCAGAATATAATAATAAATTCTGCCCAGGCCATGTCCTGGCAGGGGATTTTAACAATCACTTTCAAAACAAAAATTCTGGAAACAGCTCATGTGGATCTTCCCCCGGGCAATTATATATCAGTTCAGATAAAAGATGAAGGTCCTGGAATTCCAGATGAAGATTTAGAAAATATTTTTGATCCTTTTTTTTCAACCAAAGAGTCCGGCTCAGGATTGGGACTTGCTGTTGCTCATTCAATAGTAAAAAGACATAAAGGCAGTATTTCTGTTCAATCTTCGATAAAGGAGGGTACAACTATTGAAGTGCTTATCCCGGAAATAAAAGGAGAAAAAGAATCTGAAAATAAAAACATAAACATCATAACTAACGGAACAGGATCTGTCCTTATTATGGATGATGATGAAAATATCATCAAAATTCTGGGGAGTATGCTGAGTGTAATAGGCTATTCTTATGACAGCGTAACGAATGGAGATGAAGCTATTGAGCGTTACAAAGAAAAAGCCGGTAAAAATCAACCCTATTCATTTGTTATTCTTGATATTACAATAGCAGGGGGGATGGGTGGGATAAATTGTGCAGAACAGATTATTAATCTGGATAAAAGTGCAAAAATAATTTTTTCAAGCGGATATTCTTCCGATTCTGTTTCAAAAGATGATTTCCACGGATCAAAAATAGTATTTCTGGAAAAACCATACAGAATTGATGAATTATCAAAAGCAATTTCATCACTGATAGCACAATAAAGCTTTAAGAAAATTTTTACACTAAGCTTTTCTATCTTTTAATAAAACTATGAAATACACTATGAAAGCATTATCCGGTAACCGTAAAAAAGGGTATTAAATAATTATTTGCACACCGCTTCATTTCCCCATGCTCTGAAATACTTCATCATACCTGTTTGACGCATTCCAGAAAAGATAGCCGAAAGCGCCTGAATCATTGGAACCTTTAACCTGTTCTGCTATATATGCGGCATTGTATCTTGAAACTCTCCATCCGAATGCCTGCAGCCATGGCCTTACAATTACCTTACCCCCTGCAAGCTCAGCAACCTTTCTGCACCCTTCCAGTATAAAATGATAAGGATGATCTCCCGGATTCTTAAATCCGTCAAACTCATCGTTAAAATGTGAAGGATAAAGCATGGGTGAAATTACATCGCAATGCTTTGCCAGAAGAGCTATATCCTGACCGGTCTTATCGATATCTACCCGCTTCCCCCATGCAACAACTCCGAAAATATCAATTGAAACAAAGGCCCCTGCATTACGAATCTGTTCATGAGCCCTTTGCAAAAAGCCGGCTATAATTTCACTTCTCTCTTTTTTGCCGTCACTATATACAAAAGCGGCATCCCCCTGGTCTCCAAGAGTGGGGAATCTTATATAGTCAAACTGCACTTCATCAACACCCGATTCGGCAAGTTCAACGGCCAGAGCTATATTATAATCCTGCACTTTCCGGTTAGTGGGATCACACCACATTTCATGTGAACCGGGGTTCCACTCTCTCCCGGTACTTTTAGATTTAATCCTGGAAGAGGGATCTGAAGCCCATAAAAGCTGGTCATGAAATACTGCAATTCTTGCTATAGTATATATTCCGTTTTCTCTGCACTTTCTGATAAGTCCGGGGAGATTATCAATTGCACCCCGGCGGTTCAGATTATATTCCCTCACCTCTTTTACACGGCTCTTTGTATGGACAATTCCGGTTATATCTTTTACATCAAATACGATTGCGTTTATCCCCATGGACTTAAAAACCGGAAGTCTGGATAAAAAAGATTCCCGTCCGGCAGTGTCGCCTGAAAAATAGAGCCCCTTCGTAAATATTATATTCCCCGCCCGGGCTGACTTATAATCATAAATAAACGGCGGAAGTGATTTATCTATAATTACTATTTCACCGGAATTAACAATATTCTGATTTATTCTGTTCAGGGATAAAAGATCCTGCTTAATTGAATATAACTTATAATAATCGGTCATCTCAATTACAGAGAGAGCAAGATCTGATACCGTTGTATTCTTATTACCTTTATAGTAAAGCATATTGGCAAAATGAAACATACCTTCAGGAATAGCCTGGTATGTATTAATATATCTTTTATAACTGCTGCCGCTTATAACGCTTACAGTTGCCGCCGGAGTTTCATACAGATTGAAAGTTCTGATAACAAGTGATTTAACAGTATCCTTAATGTAAACCATACTGGAAAAAGACGCCGCGATAATAAATATTGCAGTGATTACCGAAACTCCTGCTAAGGCAAAATATCTGAGTTTATGTGACATATATGTTCCTGTATTAAAAAACCTGTTATCATAATTTAAAATCTTACATACCAATGCTCATTGAGTTATCATTAAAAATAAAATATTAACGGAGTAAACAAAAAAATCATTGAATAATAACAGCAATTTTAAAATAAACTAAGTGGCGGCAATTTTTTTCAGACACAGCGCTACGCGCTGCGCCTGAAATGAGGGATTAATTCGCTGCTAATTAAAGAATTAACACTGAAATAAACCTGTATTTATAAAAAGATGTAGCAGTATAAACTGTTTAATGTTATATTTTAACAGACCGATGATAATTCTACATTACCACAAACTGAATTAATTGAATATTAAGGATTATGATAAAAGAGATATCTATCTATACCGGATCAAGAGCCCTCTCTATATACAGGGGTATTGCTGATTTTACGGAATATACAAAATCTATTATTTTTTCACTGAGATCTCTCAGATATCTAAGTTTCCGCTCTATCTACAATATTATAATTAATCAGACAAAATTTACAGGTGTTGACGCGCTGGTTATTGTTATGATTATAGCGCTGCTTCTTGGCGGAACTGTAATAATTCAGGCTCTCACAAGCCTCCCTAAATTCGGAGTTGAAGGTTTCCTTGGTAACATTCTTGTAATAATTATAGCACGTGAACTCGGTCCCCTTGCTACAGCTCTTATAGTAATTTCAAGATCGGGATCCGCCATAGCGACTGAAATTTCTGTTCAGAAATGGTCGAGAGAGATTCTTTCCATGGAGCTCATTGGTATAGATACCAAACTCTATATTATATTCCCCAGGATAATTGCATCTATAATCTCTATTACTTCACTTATCATTATCTTTGATATAATTGCTTTTATCGGAGGATACCTGATATCCCAGACAGTTGTCTACATCCCAATGGATGTATTTGCCCAGACTTTAATCGACTCATTCACATTCATCGATATAGTGGCCGCTTTAATAAAAGGTGTAATTTTCGGTATAACAATACCTCTAATCAGCTGCTATTACGGATTAAAGCCTTCATCAAAATTTGAAATACCAATATATGTATCAAAGGCGGTAATACGGACACTTTTTGTTGCTATTATTGTTAATATCCTTGTTTCTGTGCTATTCTATTTATTATGAGGTTTTTCATTGGATGATCTGATCCTCGAATTAAAAAATGTAACATATTGTGTAAACGGTGTTACCTTTCTTGACGATATATCTTTTGATCTCAAGCAGGGGGATAATCTGCTTGTTTTCGGGCCGGAAGCTTCCGGAATAACCAATCTTTCGGGGCTTGTTTTAAGGACAGATTCTGAATACGAAGGTGAAGTTCTTTATAAAGGTGAACCTTTAAAGTCACTCGATTACTTCGGTCAGCTCATGCATAAAAAAGATATAGGCTATGTCCATGGAGATTACGGTCTTATAAGTAATATGAATGTAGAACAGAATATTTCACTCCCCCTTGAGTATCACTCCAAAATGACCGGACCAGAGATTAAAAAGCATGTGGGGAAAATAATATATGATCTTAATCTTGATCACTGCAGAAAATTAAGACCATTCGACCTGAGCCGTTCTGAAATATTAAAAACAACATTCGCCAGAGCCCTGGCTATGGATCCCGATCTTCTCTATCTTGAATATGCATTTGAAGACCAATGCCCCCTTAATATAAAAACTATGATGAATATTCTAAGTGAACGGTCAAAACTTCCCGATAAATCACTTATAATTATTACATATTACCCGTGGAATTTTGTTGATATTTCAGATTCCTTTATTATGTTCTTTAATGGGAGAATAGTATTCAGCGGAGGACGTGATGATTTTTTAAACTCCTCCAATCCTTATCTGTTGCAGTACAAAAATAAGTCAATTGAAGGCCCAATGGTAATTTTATGAGAAAATTTTCCTTAAAAAATCCGAATGAATTTAAAGTAGGAATATTCATTATTATCCCGGTAATTATACTATTGCTATTTGTCATCCTCAAACTGGGGTACTCCCTCTCGGGATCAACCATTGATGTATATCTCAAAATCGATAATATATCAGCGATTAAAAAAGGTACCGCTGTTAAACTGAAGGGATACGATATAGGGAGAGTTGTGGAACTACAGCCCGTCTACAAACCGGGACTCCACTTTCTGGCCACAATGAGAATAAAACGCGATATAGATCTGCACGAAGACTGTTCCGCCATAATACTCAACCAGAATATTATAGGTGATACCGTTGTTGAGATGCGGAATCCGGAAAGAAAAGGGATGCCTTTAAGAAACGGAGATGTCATTGAAGGACTCGAGTATGTAAATCTTGAAGCTATTCTCCGGGATGTCCACAATCTTCTAAGCACGGTGACCGATACTGTAAGTGTAGTAAAGGATATATCACTGGACAGCAAACAGAAC
>PGXT01000209.1:0-1597 GCA_002839285.1 Spirochaetae bacterium HGW-Spirochaetae-5
AGATCCCTGTAGAACTGGTTTGTACCCACAGCGAATGCTGTTACAATTTTTCCCGGGTAGAAGTTTTTCTTACCGCCGGTTATTACACCAGCTTTTACCAGTTCTGTGACAGATGGAGTTACAACCTCTGAATGCATTCCCAGATCTTTTTTACTGTAGAGCATATGTCCGATTGCATTTCCCAGTCCGCCGAAACCGAGCTGTATTGTTGAGCCGTCGGGTATCATCTCTACAATGTATCCGGCCATGCGGTTCTCTACATCGGTAATCGGTATTTCAGGGAGTTCAAATATCGGAGAGTTATTCTCTACGATGAAATCAATCTCCGAAATGTGTACTTTAAAATCTTCACCGCTGCACCATGGCAGGTGATTGTTAATTTCACAAATGACAACCTCGGCAGGTTCAAGGCACTCCTTCTTCGGGAGGAATGATCCGAAGCACGATTTGTTGACGAATCCGTCTTTATCCGGAGGGGTTGCTGAAAATGCCACTACACGCGGCGCAGCCTTAAGAGCGACGTTGCCAAGATCGGAGAAGCTGTGAGGTTTGTATGTACCCACTCCCCACTCCATGCATATTCTCTCCAGCGGTCCTACAAACATCGTTTCAATATTGAAGCTCTCTTTCGCTTCAGGTTTCATATAGTCGTAAAGCGCCATGGCGAATCCCTGAAGTATAGTAACATTGCGGAGTTCTGAAGCTCTTGCTCCAAGTGCAGTGGAAAAGGCTTTCGGAATATTTACCCCTCCCCCTGTGAAGAGTGCATCACCCGATCTGACCAGACCTGCAGCCTGTTCTGCTGTAATAAGTTTTGCTTTATAATCATCCATAAAAGAGCTGTGATTTACAGTTCTGTTTCTTCCTGTTCTTATTCCGCTGTTCATAAGGTTCTCCTTTGAAAATATTATTAGTATTTTTTTTTGCGTTTATAACGGTTAAAGAGTGAATTAGTACAATTAACCCTTCGACTCCGCTCAGGGCGTAATTTATTGCTCCCTGAACATAATTTAACGCTGGCTGAGCGTAGTCGAAGCCTGAAGTCATTACTATTTCAATCGTAAAATGCTATAGGTATAAACCGTTCACATTCTATCTCCGCTGGTTTTTGAGTACATGTTATGTTTTAAGTCTTTGAAAGATAAAACGGTCTAAAAATTTAGTATAAATATCAGAATATGTACAATAATATTAGTCAATGTTGTAAATTATTATAAAAACCATAGTATAAGTAATAAATAATGTCAATAATAAAAGAGCTTAATGTATTGTTTTTTGATTTCTGATTGCGTGTAAGTAAATGCGTCAAAAAATTGCCAATTGGAAAGATGCTTTTATCGAAATGTAAAACTGGATTAAAAATCATTTAATATAGTTTTTAACGTAAAGTTAATTTTTATGACTCAAAGTTAATTAATTTAACTCAGAGTTAAATTAATTATTGACCTTTTCATATCATTAATTTAAAAGAAATCCATACGGACGGTATGGAAATAATGGTAAGAAAACAGGCTACTGAGAACAGAATCAAAAAAGAGAGAGAGCGGAGAATTGACGATATCCTTCTGGCTGCCCGTAGTGTAATCCTGCTGAAAAG
>PGXT01000209.1:1617-4330 GCA_002839285.1 Spirochaetae bacterium HGW-Spirochaetae-5
GCTCACTGGCGCAGAACATGGAGAAGATCCGCATCTCACTTGAGAAGAGAGAGTATAGTACAGGGCGGGATATCGTTAAAGATGTTTTTAAAGTGTATTTTGATACCTTCGAGAAGAATCCCGAAATTATAAAAATTTTCAACATGTTCCTGCAGATCGGCAGACTCAATCAGCTCAATAAAGAAGCAGCAGAAAAGATAAAAGCACTGGGGAAAAAATCCTATATTGAGGGGAATCTTATCTATAAATACGCCATCGAGCAGGGCTTCTTTCATGAGACGGACACGCTGCATGCGACGGATCTTGTCTGGGGCACATTCTGCGGTATTGTTCAGATAGAACAGAATAGATGGAATAAAGAGGGCTTAAGCATATATCTTAAACCGGCGGTAGATTATGCTGAGAATTTTTTTATAAATTCGATAGTGAAGAGATGAATGGATCTGATGCTCACTTCGAAACGGAAATAAATAATTATATATCCCCGCCGCCTTCGGCGGCGGGGATAAGAGTAAATTCAGGAATTATTAACGGAAAGAAATATAAATAGAGAGTAAAGAGGAGGATTTGATTTTATGAACTACAACACAGGAATTAATTTCAATTGCGGGAAGATCGATAATGATGTAAGAAAAGTAGTTGATGATACTATTAATTACGTAGGGAAGGATATTGTTCTTGGAGTGACTCTGGCACTGGGGAAGCCTGTAAAAATACTCAATGAGTTTTACCGCAGAGCAAAGGAGGATCCGGAGCTGAGTCTTAAGATTATAACTGCCCTTTCACTGGAAAAGCCGCAGGGTAAATCTGAACTGGAGGTCCGCTTTCTCAAAGATTTGAATGAAAGAATTTTTGGCGGCGTTCCTGATTTTGATTACATGAAAGATTTTCGAAAAGGGACTCTTCCTCCAAACGTTCAGATCTATGAGTTCTACTGTAAACCGGGCAGTAATTTAGACAATACACATTATCAGATGAACCATCTGGCTAATCATTACACCCATGTTCCGCGGTGTGCCCATAAAATGAAAAGCAATGTTGGAGCAATGCTTCTGGGATACAGAGATATCGACGGCAAACGGATATATTCGGCAGCGTGCAATACCGATATCACACTGGAGAGTCATGCACTGATGATGGAGGACCGGGCAAAAGGGATAAAGAATGTAATGATTGCTGAAGCCAATGAAAATATGCCCTTTATGTACGGCGATGCAGTGATGTCAGCGGAGGATTTTGACGTTATTCTCCATGGTGAGGAGTTCAACTACAGCCTCTTCGCTCCTCCGAAAGATCCCGTTGCATTATCGGACCATATGATAGGTATTAATGTAAGTCCTCTTATTAAAGACGGCGGGACTTTGCAGGTTGGTATAGGCGCTCTGGGTGATGCCATTGTGGCGGGGCTAATTATGCGTAATGAGCACAACGGTGAGTTCAATGAAATAATCGAGAAGTCCGGTCTGCTGCAGAAGAACAGGGAGCTCATTGAAGAGTGGGGCGGAATGGGGACTTTTGACCAGGGGCTCTATGGCGAATCGGAGATGTTCGTAGATCCCTTTATGCAGATGTACAAAAAAAATATTCTTAAAAGAAAGGTATACGACAGTGCTCCTCTGATGAAACTGCTTAACAGCGGGAAAATATCGGAAGATCATATACCTGAAGATATTATCGAAACACTTATTAAAATGAAAGCAATTCACTCCACCCTTGACCAGGAGGATTTTGATCACCTTTCCAGCTTCGGGATACTTAAGTCCGGTCTAAAATTTACAAATGGTAAAATTTATGACGGAGAGACCGCTTACTCTGTTGAGCTTCATGATGAAAAAAATCTTAAGGCAATCAAAAATATTCTTGGAAAGACATTGCTTAAAGGACAGGTTCTCCTTGCGGCATTTTTTATCGGTCCAAAATCCTTCTACCAGGCACTGAATGATATGAGTGAGGAGGAGAGGAGCCTGTTCGGCATGTCGGGAGTGGGGAAGGTTAACCAGCTTTACGGCGATGAGGAGCTCCGTTCGCTGCAGAGAAAAGACGGACGTTTTGTCAATGCAGGGATGAAGGCCACGCTATTCGGAGCTGCAGCTGCTGATCATCTTGATAATGGAGCCGTTGTCAGCGGAATCGGCGGTCAGTATAATTTCAACGCAATGGCCCATGCTCTGCCTGACGGAAGATTTATACTTATGATTAAGAGCACAAAGGGTTCGGGTAAAAAATTGCGTTCCAACATAGTATTCAGTTATGGAAGCTGCACAATTACCAAGCATAGCCGTGACATTATTGTAACTGAATACGGCATTGCCGATATCCGGGATCTTCCTGAAAGTGAAGTAGTAAAAAAAATGCTCAATATTGCCGATTCCAGGTTCCAGAAGCAGCTTCTGCATGAAGCTAAAACAGCCGGTAAAGTTCATCCCGATTATGAAATCCCGGCAGAATATAGAAATAATTATCCCGAAAGAATTGCAGAGCTGTTGAAGCCTTACCAGGAGAAGGGATATTTTCAGCCCTTCCCATTCGGCACGGATTTATCTGACGATGATGTTGCCTTAGGCGGCTCACTGAAAGTGATGAAGGCTCTTGGTGAAAATTCCAGGGTTAAAATGTTTGCCGGATTGATAAGCGAATTTTTCAGATCTGTGCCGGCATCGGCGGAGCGTCACCTGGTAAGAATGAATCTGGATAAGCCTGCCTCATTGAAAGA
>PGXT01000033.1:0-26156 GCA_002839285.1 Spirochaetae bacterium HGW-Spirochaetae-5
ACCTCTACATTAATACGCCTTATTGAGCTCCCCCTTGAATCTTTGACTGAGTATGCCGCATCTATTGTTTCCAGAAAGTAATCAAATGATGATTTTGCAGGGTGTTCCCCCATAAGCATAAGGATTCTTTTATGGCCCTGCTCAAGTATAAGTTTGACTTCATCCTTTACTTCATCTAAAGTAAGACACTTTCTATCCATATCAATATTGTCGGTTCTAAATCCGCAATAAAGGCAGTTGTTTGAACAGTAGTTGGACACATAAAGAGGAGCAAAGAGAACCATTCTTTTTCCGTAAATCTCATCTTTTACTCCGAGAGCTGTTTTAAAAAGAAGCTCCATATGATCATCACGGGTAATGTTAAGCAGAGATGCCGTCTCTTCAATTAACAGTCCACCAAGGGTTCCGGCCTTTGAGAGAATCTTTTCCACTTCGTCATCAGATGGTGCCGGTTTATCAATAAGAGAATTTATATTCTGTTCATTTATAAATGTAGTTTCCATATCTATCCTTTAAGTGAGAAAAAAGCCTGATTAAAATCCGCTCTTTAAAGCTTAATTCCCCCTCTAGCGGGGAGAGTAATTGTAAAAACAGCCCCATGTCCGGGGACACTTGATACTTTAATTGTTCCATAGTGCTGTTCGATAATTCCGTAAATAACAGCAAGTCCCAGCCCTGTCCCCTTCCCTGCCTCCTTGGTTGTAAAAAAAGGATCAAATATTTTTGTAATATTTTCCTCAGCAATACCTGTACCAGAATCAGCAACTGTAATTATTATATTTTTCCCGGTCTCATCAAGATCAGTAGTTATATTAAGATCCCCGCCTTCCGGCATTGCATGTGCGGCATTCTCTGCCAGATTATTGAAAACAGATCTCATCTGGCTTATGTCCAGCTCTGCCATGGGTATTTTACCGGATAGTTCAATATGCATCCGGATGTTCTGAAATGTCATATGCTTTTTAAGGATTGCAACAGTCTCTTGTATTATGTCATTTACATTTGCCATAACTTTTTCCACAGAAGAATTTCTGGCAAAATCCAGAAGTCCCTTTACAATTTTTCTGCACCTCATGGTTTCATTTATTATTACATCAATATCTTCTTCAGAACTGCTCCCCTTCATTTCCTCCTTCATTAAGCTTGAATAAGTCAGCACGCCGGTGAGAGGGTTATTTATCTCATGAGCAATTCCTGAAGCCATCCGGCCCAGCGAAGCCAGCTTTTCGGACTGTATCATCGCCTGTTTAGCCTTAACAAGCTCCTCATATGACTCTGCAAGTTCAGTAGCTGTTTTTCTCAGTTTCTCAATAGTGAAGGGCAGACACATCTCGTTTTCAGCAAGACCTTTATGAATCGCCGTTGCATGTTCAACGCATGTGTCATATCCGCATGCTCCGCAATTCAGTTCATCTTTAGGCTGGTATTTCTCCATTTTACTGAGAATTTCTCTCAGTTCAATGTTGCTCGGAGGCGGGACCCGATGGTCATCTTCGCTGAAATCTGCGAAAAGGTTAAGATCTGAAAATTCAGCAATAAGTTTATTATATTTTTCTATATCCAGTTCCTTGTGGCGTTTCTCCGCAAATGCGCTTACATAACCCCTCTTGGTATAAAGCGGCAGGTTATGTGAGATTCCGGAACCGGAAATACACCCTTCACAGCAGTTAAGTTCCAGAAGAACTGTTGAATGTTCAACTGTTTCATATTCTTTTATAGCCTGGACAAACTGTTTATTTCCCGATGAAGCAACAATATCCATTGATAAAAAATTCTCATTGAGATCTGAAGCCTGAAGCATCCCCCCGCCAATGGGATATAGCGTTCCTCTCCCTCCATGGGGAGGATCAAACTCCGAACGCTCCACATTTTCAGGCTTTATATCTTTTGACATAAACATTTCACGGAGTTCCCTGAATGTAAGCACTTCATCTATATCCTGAGCAATATCCGGTCTTGCAGCTTCATCTTTCTTTGCGATACAAGGCCCGATAAAAACAATTTTAAGATCATCGCCATATAACCGGTGAACAGCTCTTGCTGCTGCTACCATGGGGGACACAATAGGAGCAAGATTTTTTACGAGAACAGAATGATACTTTTCAATAAAGAATACCACTGACGGGCAGGTAGTTCCAATGTAGCTCTTATATTTCTCCGCACGGAGAAGCTCTCTATACTTTGCCGAAACCAGATCCGCACCGAAAGCTACCTCAACGACATAATCGAAACCGAGTTCCCGCATCATGCCGACAACATTCTTGTAGTTTATGCTGGTAAATTCTGCAGGAAAACTCGGAGCAACAAGCGCTGCTGTCTTTTTTTCACCTGAAAGAAGTTCCTGAACATTAACCTTTGAACTCCTTACGATCTTGGCGTTCTGGGAACAGATGTGCACGCAATTTCCGCATCCGATACATCTTTCATTTATAACTTCAGCCTGTCCGCCGTATATGCGTATTGCCTTGGCAGGACATTCCCGAACGCAGGAATAGCACATTCTGCACTGTTCTTTTAGCGTCTTTACCAATGGGATATCAGTTTTCAGGGTCATATCTTTTATGTTCCGCTTGTTTATTATGCTATAATTGGTATAATTAAATTATAGTTTAAAAAAGTAAAACCGTAAAAAAATATAAATTACTTTTTTAAACTATTTTTTAAATACTGAAAACCCATAGCAATTAATAGACACACGGGAAAATAAAAACCATATTACCTGATCGTTATACTCAATCAACCAGTCCCATAAGCTCATAGGGGGTGAGCGGTTTTGACATTGAACCATTAAATCCTATTTCATGAATTTCCGGTATATCAACAGCTTCATGACCCACTGCACTTATCAGATATATTTTTACTTCCTTATCTGTCTCACGGATTTTTTTACAGACAGTCACTCCTGAATCAAATTTCTCCATCATAAGGTCAAGAAATATTATATCAGGCTTGAATTCGGCATATTTTTCAAGAGCCTCCTCCCCGCTTGAAGCTGTAATAACGTCATGACCTCTGTTTTTTAAAATAACAAGCATGGAAGTTATAATATCATAATCATCATCAGCAACCAGAATTTTCCGCTTATTCATTTATAATCTCCACCTACAACTATGTAAAATCTGGATTTTCAATTACAACTTAAATCGTCACCAATCAGCCAGCCCCCTAAATCCCCCGGAGGGGGACTTCTGTAGTCTCCGGGGGATTTAAAGGGCCCTTTTACTCAATCTGTTTTTCAAGCCGCATATTGTTAAACTTCATGCATAACAAAAATTCATTAAGATCAATTATATGTTTTACTATTTTAAAATTAATTCTTTTTACATACTCACTCCGGTTAAAAAAACCGGAATCGCTCATCAATGCTCTGTCTATCTGCCTCTTGGAAACTTCAGAAAAAGTAAGATTATAAAAGTCCATAAACGATTCTTTATTTGAATAGATTTCAAACTCCGACTTGGCATTTACTATTTCATTAAGAAACAATACCTCTTTTAAGGAAAAAAATGAAAGATTCTTCCGTAATTCAAAAATTTTATTACCTGTGACAATCTCTTTGTTAACTGTAACATAACGGATATTATTATTTTCATCGGCTATTGGAGTCATAAGCCCTTCGAGAATTTCATCACGGTTTATATCGACAAATCGTTTTTTACATCTTTCGGCTATACAGTCAGTGAAAGTTTTAACCCTACCCTCTAAAATTATTTCACCCCAATTCCCTGTCAATATAAGGTCGGAGTATGTCATCCCTTCGATTTTACCCTTAAGTTCAGGCCGTTTCCTGTTGAGATCATCAATTACAAATCTCCTCAGAGCCTCATTCACGGCAAGAATTTTTCCCGCCGGATTTAGTATCAGATATAAACTGTCAAGAGTATCAAGAAACTGCTGGTAATTTAATATTGTAATAAGATCTTTCAAAATAGTTTACCATCATAAATTTTAATTTTGCTTAAAACTCTGAAAATTGATTTAACTTTGTGAGTATCGGCCTTTTATTCTGAAGTCAAGAATAAATTAAATTTTATACATCTACTCTATTAATTCATATTATAAATAAAATAGATATATAACTATCACCCCGCATGTGATATAATCACACTATTCGCTATCACAAACCTGTGATTTCATAATAACAAATATGTTACAGAATTATAACAAGTCATGTTTATTGATTTTATTTAAAGGGTTGATGAGAATTTATCCCGTTATAATTATCTCACAGAAAAATAATTTAACGGGCAGAACTTAATTTTTATTAAAAATGGTACCGGTTCATCATTTTTAAACTAATCAACCTGTCCCGGTAACAGCAGTGAGTTCAGTGTGTACTCTCTGTTCTGTTTGATGAAATTCCTTTAAAGCTAATCTTACAGCAATCCTTTACAAATTACAGATCAGCGGATAAATTAATTCCATATGATCAGTAAATGATATAGGACTGCTAAAATTAAAAAATTTAAAAAAGGGGGGCTCATGGGTAATCTCTCAGAAATTGTTAAAAAATGTGCAGACAATTACCAGAAGGACCCGACTAAGATGCTTGATGTCATCAGAGATGTTCAGGCGGAATTAGGTCAGGTTGCAGACGATGCTATCGCAGAAATAGCAAAACAGATGAATGTATCTTCAATCGATGTGGAGGGAGTTGTAACTTTCTACCATTTCTTCTCAAAAGAACCTGTTGGAAAATACTCCGTTTACCTTAACAACAGCGCCGTAGCAGTAATGAAAGGCTGTTATGATATTGCTAAGGAGTTTGAAAAAGAGGCCGGATGTAAATTCGGGGAAGTTTCATCCGACGGGAAAATAGGCCTTCACTACACTGCCGACATAGGTATGAACGATCAGGAACCATCGGCAATTATCAATGACGTAATCTTTACAAATCTCACATCTGACAAAGTAAAAGCAATTGTTGCGGATATGAAATCCGGGAAAAAAATTCAGGACACAGTAAAAGAGTTCGGAGACGGAAACAATCAGAATGCTCTGATCAAAGCCATGGTCAAAAATAACATTCAGAAAACAGGCGCCGTACTTCTTGCCCCATTCGAACCTGGTACAGCTCTGAAAAAAGCTGTTTCAATGACTCCGGAAGCTGTAATCGAAGAGATGAAAATTTCCAGTCTTAGAGGACGCGGCGGTGCCGGTTTCCCTACAGGTATGAAATGGGATTACACAAGACAGTCAGCAGGCGACAAAAAATATATAGTATGTAACGGTGACGAAGGGGAACCTGGTACATTCAAAGATAGAGTTCTCTTCACTGAAAGAGCAGAGATGCTTTTTGAAGGGATGGCTATCGGCGGTTACGCAATTGGCGCTGACGAAGGTCTTCTCTACCTTAGAGGCGAGTACATGTATCTCAAACAGTACCTTGAAAACGTACTCGAAACAATGAGAAAAGCCGGCACACTTGGAAAAAATGCAGGCGGAAAAAGCGGATTTAATTTTGATATAAAGATCCAGATGGGAGCGGGAGCTTATATCTGCGGTGAGGAATCAGCTCTTATTGAATCTGCAGAAGGAAAAAGAGGAGAGCCGAGAAACAGACCTCCATTCCCTGCGCAGAGAGGATTTATGGGGAAACCGACCTCGGTCAATAACGTGGAGAGTTTCTGTTCAGCTGCAAGAATCATGCTTGAGGGCGGCGCCTGGTTTGCTAAGATGGGAACTGCTCAGTCTAAAGGAACAAAACTTCTAAGTGTTTCAGGTGACTGTAAAAAGCCCGGTATATATGAAGTTGAATTCGGTACAACAGTACAGACCCTCCTTGAAGAGTGTGACGGCAGAACTGCTCAGGCTGTTCAGGTGGGCGGTCCATCGGGAGTATGTATAGATAAGTCTAAATACGGCAACAGAATATGCTTTGACGATCTTGCAACCGGCGGATCTGTAATAGTAATCGGGCCTGACAGAGACATCCTTGAAGTAGTTCATAATTTCATGGAGTTTTTCGAAGAGGAATCATGCGGATGGTGTACACCATGCCGTGCAGGTAATCAGCTCCTTCTTCATAAACTGGAAAAAGTTATGCATGGCCATGGGACTGAATCTGATCTTCAGGAGATGGAAAAATGGTGTGTTACCGTTAAGAGTATGAGCCGCTGCGGTCTTGGACAGACTTCTCCGAATCCTATACAGTCAACACTGAAAAATTTCAGAGGATTGTATGAAGCTAAGATACAAAAAGGCAAGGATTTTGTTACTGAATTTGATATGGCTGCCGCGGTAAAAGAGTCATGTGCTGCTGCAGGAAGAAAACCAGATTTAGGGGAACATTAAAATGAGCGAAATAAAATTTACAATAGATGGTAAAGAGTGTACTGCAAGAGCAGGCCAGACAATTGTTGAGGCTGCAAAAGCCAACCGCATATATATTCCGGTTCTCTGCCATTTTGAAGGACTGAAGCCGGCAGGTACATGCCGTATCTGTACAGTAAGAGTCGGCGGAAGATTTATGGCTGCATGTACAACACCTGTAGCAGAGGGAATGAATGTTGAAAATAACACCCCTGCTATTGAAGATATGAGAAAAGAGATAATTGAGATGCTTTTCGTTGAAGGGAACCACATGTGCCCCACATGCGAGAAGAGCGGAAACTGCGAACTGCAGGCTCTGGGATACAGATACAAAATGATGGTCCCGAGATTCCCTTATCTATGGCCTCAAAGATCGGTAATAGCCGATGCGCCGAAAATCTATCTCGATAGAAACAGATGCGTCCAGTGCCTCCGATGTGTGAGAGACGTAATAACCTCTGACGGAAAACATGTATTCGGAGTTACAATGCGGGGAGGGAAAACTCTCATCAGTATTGATAAAGAGCTCGCTGCAAAATTAACTGAAGAAGAAGCAGTCAAAGCAATGAACCAGTGCCCTGTTGGATGTATCCTTCGAAAAGAGATCGGATTCAAAATACCAATCGGTCAGAGAAAATATGACACTAAACCTATCGGCAGTGAAATCGAAGGTTAAAATGCAATTAGAAAACCTGGAGGCAGATTATGAGTAAACCGGTTGTGGCCACAGCGTCACTTGCAGGATGTTTCGGATGTCATATGTCGCTACTCGACATAGATGACAGAATATTAACACTAATCGATCTGGTTGAATTCAACAAGTCACCGATTGATGATATAAAGACTTTTACCAAGCAGTGCGATATTGGAATCCTTGAAGGGGGATGCTGCAACAGCGAAAATGTTCACGTGCTGCAGGAGTTCCGTAAGAACTGCAAAATTCTTATCTCTCTCGGAGAATGCGCTATCATGGGGGGACTCCCTGCCATGAGAAATGGTCTGTCAATCAAAGATTGTCTTGAAGAGGCTTATCTTGACGGACCGACCGTAGATACAAACACAAAAAAAATCATCCCCAATGATGAAGAGCTGCCGATGATTCTGGACAGAGTTTACCCCTGTCATGAGATTGTTAAAATCGACTACTTTATTCCGGGATGTGCACCAAGAGCTGATTTGATATGGGAAGCACTTGTGGCGCTTGTAACAGGCAACGAGCTGAAAATGCCATATGAAGTATTAAAGTTTGATTAATTGGAGCCTAATATGGGAAGAAAAATAACAATAGAACCTGTAACAAGGGTTGAAGGACACGGAAAAGTCACCATTCAACTGGATGACTCGAATAACGTAACACAGTCTCGACTGCACATTGTTGAGTTTCGCGGATTCGAAAAATTTGCCCAGGGACGTCCTTACTGGGAGATGCCTGTACTGGTACAGCGTCTCTGCGGTATCTGCCCTGTGAGTCATCATCTGGCAGCTGCGAAAGCTCTTGATGTAATAGTCGGAGCGGGTACAGGAGAGGGACTTACTCCTGTGGGCGAAAAAATGAGAAGACTGATGCACCACGGACAGATGTTCCAGTCTCACGCTCTTCATTTTTTCCATCTGGCTTCACCAGACCTTCTCTTCGGCGCCGATGGAGATCCGGCAATAAGAAACGTTATCGGTGTTGCACTTGAGCATAAAGACCTTGCCGTGCAGGGTGTAATGATGCGTAAATACGGCCAGGAGATAATCGCTGCCACTGCAGGTAAGAAAGTTCATGGTACAGGGGCAATCCCCGGCGGTATCAATAAAAATCTCTCTATTGCAGAAAGAGACACATTTTTAAAGGGAGCCGATCCTCTTAACATTGATAAAATGATTGCATGGGCTCAGGGCGCACTTGATTTCTTTAAAGGATATTATGCGGCTAATAAGGATTTTATCGATAATTTCGCTGTTTTCCCCTCTTCACATTTAAGTATAGTGAGAAAAGACGGAGCTATGGATCTGTATCATGGAGTAATCCGTGCGGTAGATGCTGACGGCAAGAGAATTGTTAATGATGTTGATAACCAGGAATACCATAAAATAATAGCTGAAGAGGTTAAGAACTGGAGTTATATGAAATTCCCGTATCTTAGAGAACTGGGACCTGAGAAGGGATGGTACACAGTTGGACCTCTTGCGCGTCTTAATGTCTGTGATTTTATTCCGACTCCTCTTGCACAGAAAGAGTTTGAAATTTACAAAGCTCTTACAAATGGAAAACCGAATCACAGCTCAATGCACATGCACTATGCCCGACTGATTGAGCTTCTCCATTCTGCAGAGGTGATAAAAGATCTGCTTAATGATCCGGATCTCCAGAAAGACAATCTTACAACCAAGGGAACCAAATGTAATGAAGGTGTGGGTATCATTGAAGCTCCAAGGGGAACACTCTTCCACCATTACAGAATCAATGATGATGACCAGATAACAATGGCAAACCTTATCGTTTCTACAACAAATAACAATGAACCGATGAACAGAGCTGTTAATTATGTAGCAAAGAGCGCGTTCAACGGCAAAAAAGAAGTTACTGAAGGTATGATGAACAGAGTGGAAATGGCTATCAGAGCATATGACCCATGCCTGAGCTGTGCTACACACGCGCTTGGCCAGATGCCTCTTGAAGTAACTCTTGTTGACTCAGAAGGCGCTATTCTGGATCAGAAAAGGAAATAGACTCCTTGAAAGATAATAAAATATACGTATATGGTTTTGGAAACCCGGGCCGTCAGGATGACGGCCTGGGGCCGGCCATTATCGATAAACTTGAAAGTGATGGAGTTGAGGGAATTATCCTCGACAGCAACTATCAGCTGAACATTGAGGATGCGCATAATATTTCTATATGTGATAAAGTCATTTTTGTTGATGCCTCAATTGATGCAGATGAACCGTTTTCTTTCAATAAAATTGAACCTTCAGCTGAAATCACTTTTACAACACATACCATGAGCCCTGAGTCTGTTATTGCTCTTGTTAAAGATCTCTACGACAAGGACATGGAAGCCTATGTGCTTGCCGTGAAAGGTTATGAGTGGGAGTTTGTCGAAGGTTTTTCATCAGAAGCATCTGAAAATTTTAACAAAGCATATACTTTTCTGGTTAATAAAATCAAAGAGATGATTTAATACCGGAAAATTCACCGTACTCCGGTGCGGCAGAAAAAAAATCAGGAGGTCTATATGTCTGACAAAAAGATATTAGTAATAGATGACGATCCGGACATTCTGGAATCGATAACAACAATTCTGAGATCTGAAAACTTTACAGTTATCACAGCATATGATGGAGAAGAGGGTTTAGAAAAATTCAGAAGCGAAAAACCTGCTCTTGTAATATGCGACATGATGATGGAAAGAGTCGATGCGGGATCTAAAGTCGCAGAAGCTATCAGAAAAGAAGATAAGGAGACACCGCTTTATCTGTTAAGTTCAATAGGTGATGCAACATATTCAACTGTTGAAGTCGGGAAACTTGGATTTAATGGTGCGCTGCAGAAACCGGTTGATCCTAAAGTTTTGATCTCGGAAATTAAGAAGGCTTTAAAGCTATAATACTCCAACAGATTATAGGTATTTACACGGCTTAGGCTGTTCCCGGAAGGGGACAGCCATTTTTTTTAATAAGAGTTGTTATTCGTAAAATCTGTCCGGCGGGGTAACCTGATCCATAAGATCCATTACATCTTTCTCTGTTGGAAACTGCTGAAACATTTTCTTCTCCTCTTCAACCGTACCAATAAGTGCTTCATTGGCTAGTTTACCGATAAATGTTTCCAGGTCTTTATCTGTGTTCCCTATTATGAACAGAAGATTAGGGCCGGAGTTTATCCCCCAGTCAAAACCGTCATTTCTTGTAGCGGTAAATGTTTCGGCAATTCCGTCGCCATCGGCGTCTTCACAATAATAGACAGTTCCGTCGTTTGATTTAGCTTTGGCCGATATAAAAAATTTATGCGTTATATCTGTTGAATTTTCAGGATTAACTTTATAGGATAACAGGCGCTTTTCAATTTTAAGGCCTGATTCTCCGCGGTTTCTCAGAAGCTGACGGAACTTATCAACATGCATTTTTATAAACCTGTCGCGAACTGATTTATAAAAAGGTCCGAAATTTGTTGTTACAAACTCCTCGTTTGCATTAATCATGAGATTGCTTCTTCTGTAAATTACTCTCACATAATCGGGTTTGCCATTGATTTTATTCAGCCAGAAATCATTATTTGCTACATATTTATTAACTGAATCCTGTATAAATTTAAAATTCTGAACTTCTGAAACTGAATCATAGCCATCAACAATAAAATGTATTTTTTTATCCTTGAGAATAAGAAGATTCTCTACAGAATTATCTTTTGTGATAACATAATTCTCGATATAATCATCTTTAATTACATCTTTACTTTTCTCTATTCTCTGAAATACAATTCGATCCTCGTTATAACGTGAAATCTTATCCGGATCCATAATCAAATATTCTTGCTCTTTAGAAAAAAGATCTGGTGCTGTTGAAAAAAACATCATAAACAGAATTACCGTTATAAACGATTTATATCTCTTCATTTGTACTACCTTCAGGAATAATTTCAAATATTATTAATATACTTCTGCTCTTTTTATCGGAATTAACCAAAATAACATTGATTAAAAAATCGTCGATACTCTGTTCTAAAAAGTTGAAAACCGCTCTTAAATAATTATTGACAATATATAAAATGCACTTTTTTGATTATATTCCGGCGGTTGTTTCTAAAATTGCAAATCCCCGGGTATTCGTCAGGGGAAACATAAAATTCCATAAACTCATACAAAGGTGACCATTATGAAGACAAAATTATATATTCTGCTTATTCTTGCAGTCATGCTTCAGTCGGCCTGTGAAACCGCAAAGAAGCAGACAAAAGAGACATCATCAGCTGCAGAGATAACCGCACCGGCGCAGAATGAATCTGCAGTTAAAAATACAGAGAGCAGTAAAGGCGAACAGGTAAAAAAAACTGATACTGCAGCGGGAAAACTCATATCGGGCAAATACAGATATGAAGGTGAAATCGCAAACGGTAAACCTCACGGCAAAGGTACACTCTACATATATGATGATAAAAATCAGAAAAACCTATCTTCTAAAATAGAGGGTGAATTCATAAACGGAAAAACCTCCGGTGTTGTAGAAGTTTCAAATTACGATAAAAACGGTAAGCTTATAAGTAAATTCAAAGGAACAATGAATGGCGATTTATACGGCAATGGGACACTCACCACTTATGATGAGAAAGGAAACATTGCATCCGTTTATACCGGTGAATTTAAAGACAACAAGCCATCGGGAAAGGGCGAGCTCCTTAAATACAGTAAAGATGGTAAACTTATCAGCAGATTCACGGGAAATTTTTCAGATGGGAATCCTGACGGTCAGGGAATTTTTTATGAGTATGATGAGAACGGCATACTCATCAGTAAAACCGAAGGAACTTTTTTTAACGGACAGCCTGCGGGCAAAGTAACCATATCCTCCTATGACAAAAAAGGGCGTCTGACAGGTACTATCTCCGGTGTATACAGAAACGGAAAATTATACGGCGATTCCACCATTACAACATACGATGAAAACGGAAATAAATTAAGCGAATATAACGGTGAAGTAGAAGACCGGAAACCTCACGGGAATGGAACACTGATTACCTTCGGCAAAGACGGTAAAATTATCTCCAGATACACAGGGGGTTTCATCAAAGGAAAAGCCGACGGTGAAGGGAAAGTGATATCATATGATGATAACGGAAAAATTAAATCTGAATATACGGGACTTTTTAAAGATGGGAAATTTGAAGGTAAGGGAACACTGAGCGAATACAACTCCAGGGGAAAACTTATAAGCAGATATGACGGCTTATTTAAAGCAGGAGAAAAGCATGGAGAGGGCAACCTTTCCCGATATGACGAAGATGGGAACCTTGTAGAAAAGTATACGGGCATGTTTCTTTCCGGAAAGCTTCACGGACAGGGGTCACTGTTCCAATATGATAAAAAAGGAGTTCTTGTTAAGAAATATCTTGGGGAGTTCGCCGGCGATGCAATGACCGGAGAGGGGGTTATTTTCACATATAACTCATCGGGAATTCTCATATCCAAATATCTGGGGCATGCTGTTAACGGTACGCCCGATGGAGAAGGAACAATGTTTTTCTATGATAAAAACGGTTCCGTAACCTCAAAAAATTCAGGCACATTTAAAAATGGCTTACTTAACGGTGAAGGTTTCTCAATTGCTTACGACAGTAAAGGTAAAGCACTGAACCGGATTGCGGGAGTATGGTACGACGGAGTACTTCAGGATGGGAAAGCTTCATTGAGCGGTGACGGCGATTCATATACCGGCGACTGGATGAACGGAGAGAAACATGGATATGGGATATACACATGGGGGAACAAATCAAGATGGTCAGGCGCTAAATACTCAGGCGGTTTTGACCGTGATAAAAAATCCAATCGCGGTTCACTTATGCTTCCTTCTGGCGATAAATATATCGGTGAATTTAAAAATGATAAAATTCATGGTGACGGTGTATGGTACTATATAGACGGTTCACGTTTTATCGGAAAATTCATAGACGGGAAATGTGAAAACAAGGGCCTGAAAATCTGGCCAGACGGAACAAGTTACATATCCGCTATCGACAGTTATTATCATAGTGAAAAAAATTCAGATATGCCAAATGCAGAGGGGAATAAGTACCAGACAAAGATCTGCAATGACAGATCAAAAAGCGGTAAGGGGACTTTTGTATGGGATGCTGAAACATCATCTGATATTTCAGGAAATGATGATAAAGCATGGACACCGGGAAACTGATAGCTTATCATTTTAAATAAATTCGATTAAGAAGGTTAAAATGAATCTCACAAAAAGACGTATCCTTATTTATATAATACTGACTGCCATTTGTATATTTTTAATAACTGCCGGAATCATAAAAAAAAACAATACGGATGTAGTATTACCGGACCCGGTTCCTGAAAAAACTGATGCGGTAATAAAACCGGTCCCCAGCACAGTTACTGCTGATAATTCAAAAAAGACTAAATTCACATCTAATGATGAAATCAAACAAAAGTACGGCAAACTCGAAACTGTAACTCTCTGGAACGGAAAAAGTTATACCGGTGCAGTGGTCAATACAGAAAAGGTCTACAGTATTATAACTATTGACGGATTGATAAATATCCCCATGAAAGAGGTAAAGATCCGGGAGATAATACGATAAAATCTCCCGGCCTGGCGGCCACCCTCTTTGTTAAAGAGGGTTTAGACTTTCATAACCCCCTTTATTAAAGGGGGATGTTGAGCAAAGCGAAACGGGGGGATTTCAAGTTTATGGCTGATAAATTTTTTATAACACTACAATTTACATTTTTTAATTTTTGATGAAAAATAATCCAGTCACAGTACTATTAATATTAAAAGGATACCAATAATGCCTGTTATCAGCAACTCTACATATAAAGCACCGTTTTTACTTGGAAACAATCATCTGCAGACCATACTCCCGACTCTTTTCCGGAAGGTAAAGGGTATCCGTTACCTGAGAGAGCGAATAGATACACCTGACGGAGACTTCATCGATCTCGACATCTCACCTGTCGAAGCTCATCGTGCGGTTATACTTTCACACGGACTTGAAGGTAAATCGGGAAGAGCATACATGAAGGGGATGGCAAAGGCATTCAACCGCAGAGGATGGGATGCTGTTTCGTTTAACTTCAGAGGATGCAGCGGCGAGATGAACAGAACTTCCGCAACATACCACAGCGGAAGGACAGAGGATCTTCACACAGTTGTTCAATATCTTATTAACATAAAAAATTATAAAACAGTAACCCTTGTAGGATTCAGCCTTGGAGCCAACCTTACCCTTAAATACGCAGGAGAGATGGGGGGAACCATACCAGCCGAAGTTAAATGTGCAGTGGGAATATCCTCCCCATGCGATCTTATCTCCTCTGCAGTTGAAATTCATAAAATGAAAAATATAATATACTCGAAAAGATTCTTAAGCACCCTTGTTGAAAAAATGAAAAAGAAAGAACATCTTCATCCCGCGGGGATATCAAGAGACTACAAATCGATCAGGACACTAAAAGACTTTGATGATAAATTTACCGCACCCTTAAACGGATTTATCGACGCCATGGACTACTGGGGGCGATGCAGCTCTGCCAGATATATTGCCGGCACGGCAATCCCGGTTCTTATTCTGAATTCAAAGGATGATCCCATCCTGGGAGAAGAGTGTTTCCCCTATGAAACAGCTGCATCGAGTGAAAAACTTTTTCTTGAAGTCCCTGAAAAAGGGGGCCACATGGGCTTTATCACATTTAATAAAAACGGTGAATACTGGCATGAAACAAGAACGGTTGAGTTTATAGAACAACATCTTTAATATAACCGGAATACTTAATACATTTTATAGGTAACGAATTATTTTGGTGGGCACAGCGCTACGCGCTGCGCCTGAAAATGGGGGATTACCTATTTTATACTTGAAAAGTATATAGTTGAACATTACATGATATATAATAGAGTTAATTTGTGAGATCCCGCAATTGAGAATTTTAAATAAAATTTTAAAGTATATCCGGCTTGAAGAGGACAGAACTACTTTCCCTGCCACCTTCAGACAGGAGCTTAATTATCAGAGCAGTAAAATTCTGACATTCGCCTCATTAATAACTCTCTCCTGGCTCACATATATACCAATAGACCTTCAGCTTCATCCCGATAAACCTGTTATAATAGCCTTCCGTATCGGTTTCCCCGTTGTGGGTCTCCTTCTGTTTATTTCAAGATTTTTTGATTCTCTTAGAACCCGATATCTTCTGATGCTGACGATTTTCGGCGCATATATGGAGATATCCACGGCAATACTTACTGCATCGACAAAAGGGGATCCGGCATATATCGGAGGTTATCTTTTTGTACTTACACTTCTTGCAGTTGCACCTCTTGAGAAGACGGCCGCGTATACAATTCTGGGAACGTCTCTGCTGATTTTTTTTACCTTAAGCTACTTTGCCGGAACAGATTTTACAAATCCTCAAACTCTATACAGCCTTAATGATATTTTGTGTACGGCATTTATTGTATCCTGTTTTATATTTATTCTCAACAGTACACGGCATATAAGATGGCTTAAATCAAGAGAATCGGAACTTGGACAGGTAGTCATTGAAGATCAGAAAAATCAGCTCGAACATCAGATCAACATAGCCGGAGAACTTCACAAAGCGCTTCTTCCGCAGACTATTCCGGTGATAAATGAAGCTGTCATATCATACAAATACGAGCCGATGATGGAACTGGGGGGTGATTTTATTGATTTCTACTATAATGAAAGAGATAAAAATCTGGGGCTCTTTGTCTGCGATGTTTCCGGTCACGGTGTTGCGGGAGCCCTCTTTTCATCCATGGTAAAAATATCACTTAACCGGTGGAATGAAACCCTGACCAATCCCTCCATGACGCTGCATAATATTTACCGTGCCCTTGAGGGGAAAATGGGGAATCATTTTGTGACAGCAGGAGCATGTTATGTAGATCTGACTTCAGGTGAGATTTCATACTCCAGTGCGGGGCACCTCCCTCTTATAATCGCACGTAAAAATGGAGAGATTGAGCTGATTAACTCAAAAGGACGCCTTATGGCTGAAGGAATCCCTCCGAATTATGAAGACGCCGGATCTGTAATTTATAAAGGAGACAGTCTGATCCTCTACACCGATGGAGTTACAGAGTGTTATGACGGCAGCAATAAAATGCTGGGTGATGAATGCTTTTACGGTTTAATACAAAAGCACAGAGATGAAGATCCCATTGACATGAACAATAATATTTTTAATGAATTACAGATTTTCAACAAAGGTAAAAGATTCCGTGATGATGTTACAATTCTGATAATGAAGTACAAAGGCACCGTTTAAAAGATATGATTCATCAGCCAGAAAAACTGATTATGACACCTAATTATCGAATTTCCCTTTGATCTCTTTATAGAATTCCTTTATTTTAATCATATCATTATCTCTATCACCGGTTGTATAAAACAGAGGCCCGTACCCCCCCTCCTTTTTATGATAATCCAGAAATCCAAGCAGTATGGGAACGCCAGCACCTGATGCAATAAAATAGAATCCGGTCTTCCACTCATGAACTTTTGATCTGCTCCCCTCAGGCGGAACCACCACAATAAGCGATTCTGTTTTATTAAACTCATCTATAACTGACTGAACAAGATTATTTGTACGGCTCCTGTCTACAGGGAGACCGCCGAACCACTTCATAATCGCACCAAAGGGCATACGGAAAATCTGTTTTTTCCCCATCCAGTAGACTTCATTCTTAAAATACAGATTCATAAGAAGTCCATAGAAAAAATCCCAGTTTGAAGTATGAGGAGCTGCGATCATGACATATTTTTTAATTTCAGGCCGTTTGCCGGTGATCTTCCAGCCTAAAATTTTCAGAATAAAGAGAGCCAGCCAGTGTGCTAATGTTCTGATCACCGGCATATTAAAAATTGTCATCCGCATAATATAATTCCTCTGAATAATAATAGTAACTTCTCAAAAAATCATTAAAAGTATTCTCCGCCGTGCATTCAGCGCGGCGGAGAATACTTTTACCGGTTTATGATCAGTCATTGAGTCATAACACATAAACTCTGATTTTAGTTGCAATTAAACAACCTTATTTAACTTTACTTCAAAACCGAATCTGTTACGGTATGTGCATTTCCGGCAAAGCTCTTCCACAACTTTTCTCTCTGAAAATCCCCGTATAATTCTTAATGCCCTCTTACCGCCAATTATTTCGGGAAATGATGTATCTCTAATATTCCCCAGCTTTACAATTCCTTTCCCGTCAAGACAGCATGGTACAATAGTGCCATCTACAAGAATTGCCACCTGTCTCTTCAAACCGTAGCAGTATCCATTGGCATTATTGTCAGGTGAATCGAGATCAGGCCAGAGAAATTCACTCCCTCTGCTTAAAAATATTCTATCTGAAATTCTGACCCCCTTTCCGGAGGATATCCCCTCATGAAAGTTAACCGGAAGATTTAGTCTCTCAGCCATAAAACTGAAGATAATTTTATTCGCTTCACTCTCCGGTACACGGTTGAGATTCCAGAGTTTAAACTCAATAAACATTTTAGTTCTTTCAA
This sequence comes from Spirochaetae bacterium HGW-Spirochaetae-5, assembly GCA_002839285.1. Taxonomy (GTDB): domain Bacteria; phylum Spirochaetota; class UBA4802; order UBA4802; family UBA5550; genus WRGT01. Next base: position 17,576 of record PGXT01000033.1, read on the forward strand.
CAGCTTTAACTGCAAAATTAAAAATTTCATCAAGATAATTTTCAATAACCGCTCTATCAGTCTCCCCTTCCAGACTATGAAGGGAGAAACTCATCTGCCGCAATGCCGGTTTATCAAAAAGTTTCTCCCCGGTTTTTCCGATCAGGTTGCCGTTAGTTGCTATACTCACATGGAATCCCTTTTCACCGCTGACAGTTAGAAATCTCTCCAGATGAGGATGAAGAAGTGGTTCACCTTTTACATGAAAGTATATATATTCCGTTGAATCCTTAATTCCATCAAGAATCCGGGTGAATAATTCTTCATCCATAAACTCCGGAGCTCTGCCGGTATCGGGACAGAAGCTGCAATTAAGATTACAGATATTCGTTATCTCTATATATATCCGTTTAAATTGTCTCATATTGAACTCAATAATAATTCCCAAAACATATATTTTAGAATTAAGTAAATAATTATTATCCCCGCCCCTTCGGCGGTGTATCAAATTTTTTTCGGGGGTGCGTATGCCGTATGCGGAGCGCTGTGCCCCAAAAAATATACTGCTACCCTTCAGCGGCTGGGATTATAGAATAATTATCATTAAACCATCTACTCTAAAGGGAGATATAATTTCAAATGATTATTATTTAAAATTAATATCAGTAATGCTTCCCCTTCTGCAGCTGTTTAAAGCAGTAAAATCCTGCATTTTTATTAATAAAAATTTTTCTATTATACTCAAAAACACTGCTTTTAGATTGTATGTATTTACAAAGAGCCTGAAAATGATTAAATTATCCTCGTCACCAAAGACGTCAGAATCATATAATCATTTATTTACACAAAAATATATATTAAGAATCTATTCATGAAATTAATTAATAAAACTTCTAATAATATGAGGTAAAACAATGAACATCATAAAGAAATTGAAAGATAAATTTAAATCTGTTATTGATAAAAACAGCAGTATTACTGAAACTATCGTTACCAATAAAGAATATATTCAATCCCGCTGAAAAAAATTTAAAAAAAAGCAATACTAAAAAAAGCACTGATGAAAAAAAGAGTGAGACCAAAGAAAAGACTCTTCCTGAAAAAGAGACTATAAAAGACGTTTTTGCAATGATAATTACCCCGGAGGAGAGAAAAGCAGCAAATCTTTTTGATCTCAATTTCTGGAAAAATAAAACAGCTGAATTTATTAAAGTACGGGAAAAACAGAAACAGGGACTGACCATTTTTGAAACTCTTGCAATGGGTGCGGCACCGACAAGGGAGTACTATATACTGACGGTTCTTTCATGTGTAATCGCAACAATGGGGCTTATACAGGGATCCGCTGCTGTTATTATAGGAGCCATGATTGTCGCTCCGCTTATGACTCCTATACTTGCTTTTTCACTGGGGGTCGTCTGGGGAGATCTTTTTCTTATCCGTCTATCAGTTGCTTCAATTTTTAAAGGGGTATTCTGGGCTGTATTCATCTCATCCTCAATCGCCTTTATTGTCCCTCTGCCGATTCTATCTCCGGAGATAATAGCAAGAACCAGTCCCACACTCTTTGATGTTGCTGTTGCAATAGCTTCAGGTCTTGTCGGTGCTTACGGAAATGCCAATCAGAAAATAAGCAACTCTCTCGTGGGGATAGCCATTGCAGTGGCGCTAATGCCGCCATTATGCACTATAGGTATCGGTATCGGAACAGGAAGTCCTGCTGTGGCAGGGGGTGCCGCGATTCTTTTTATGATAAATCTCATATGCATCTCGCTTGCCGGAGCTGTGGTATTCTGGCTTATGAAGATACAGCCTGTTACGGCAGAACAGTCTCAGGTAACCAGAAGAGCTGTATCTCAAATTGTCGCCTCAATAATTATTCTGTCGGTTATTTCCATTCCCGCTGGTATTTTTATGATAGACGGATATAGAAAAGAAATAGCTTTAACCGATACAAAAAATACTCTTTCAAAAGAATTTCCCGATATGATCGTTTCAAATATTATTACGTCGGGATTGCAGAAAAACAATATTATTGAAATATCTCTCACCGGTAAAGAAATACCTGACAACGCAAAGATGAAAGAGACTATAAATAAGATTATGAATAAACACAAAATCATTTCAGATATTAACGTTCACTTTTTTAAAAGTGAACCGGTCGGGAAATAACACCTGAACTAATCACATGATTGCGCCGCGCCGGTTGCGCGGAGTAATCAAAATACCGGTTTTTTATTCTTATATCACGACATGAAATTGACTTTTCATCATAAAAAGCTTACATTTATCACTCTCGTACTGAGTAATTATATTTTAATTAATTAAAAAAATCTTAATCATATTATTTAATATTACAATGAACATTTTTATATGATTACAGTCCTGGACGGCAGAAATAAAAAAGATTTTTTTATCTCAAAAGAATTCAGAAATTATTACTGAGTATGATGCAGTTTTAATACGAGGAGATAGAGATGGAAGTATTCGAAAATAAGGCTATATTAATCGCAAACAAGGCTCTATGTCACACATCGGATGATCTCTTCGACAGCGAAATATTCAACAGAATTATACGTCTCTACATTGACAAACTGGCGGATAAACAATCGATGCTGCTTGATATTTTCGGAAAAGATGAAGATACACTTTTCTCAAAAATTAAGAAATTTATACCATTGAAAAAAAATGAAGCTAATAACAAAAACCAGACTGATAAAAAACTGAATATCAGCGAAGAAAAAATAAAACTTCTTGTTGAAACTTTCCGCTTTCTCGCAAAACTAAAAAGCGAAAGTATTCCCGGTGTTGTAAAGGGTTCAGAAATTCTCATTAAAAATAATACGCTGCTCCTTGAATTTCTGGATAATCTTTACTATTTCTGGATGTCATATGACAGATTTATGATCTATAACTCAGATGGAACAGATGAAAAAATCAGAACAAGAGCAATCATTGACGATATAATTGAAAGACTGAATAACGTGGTAAAAAACACCTATCGTGATATCAAGGAAAATCTTTCAGAAGCTGAACCCCGAACATACCGTCAGACCAGAGCAGGAGTCGACATTACCGCCATTACAAAAAAATATGACGGGATAATGGATTTCGGTCATTATAGGAAATTTGACGGAGTACCGGTTATAAGAAAAATAATTCTTGCTCCGCCTCTTATACTTAATCCCAGTATGAATAAAAGAACAGGGTCTTTTGAAAAAATAGACAAAAACCCGTTTAGTCTCTTTGGAATAGACAAAGATAACTGGTTATGCTATCCGGCTAAAGCAGGCGCTCTCCTTATACTTATTTATTTTCATAAATTTTTCATAGATCATGGAATGTCTCTGTGCAATCTTTTTGAACTGGCAGACGATGAAGACATGAAGCGCAAACCTGATGCAGTCTTCGCTTTTGGCGTTGAAGGAACATCTCTGGACGGACTTGGAGTATTCCCCACAGTATTTCATGAAGATACTGAAAATGATATTCTTGCGGCAGCTATTCCCGGAAGAGACGAATTCGGATATTTCGGATATCTCAAAAAAATGATTCTTACTCTTCACAATATTAAAATGATGAAGACAGGTGCCATGCCGTTTCATGGAGCTTTTGTCAGGGTTATTCTTAAAGGGGGAAAAGAAGCTAATATACTGATTATGGGAGATTCCGGCGCGGGTAAATCTGAAACCCTGGAAGTCCTCAGGGATATAGGCAGCGACTATATTCAGGATATTGTTATTGTTGCTGACGATATGGGCTCAATCCGGAAAGGCGCGAAGAACTCACTTCTCGCCTATGGTACTGAAATAGGCGCATTCCTCAGGCTCGATGATCTTGGTCCCGGCTACGCACTCGGTAGACTTGATGCGGCAATTATTATGAGCGCGGCACAGACAAATGCCAGAATAATCCTCCCGGTTACAACCTACAAAACAATTATGAAAGGACATGAAATAGATTTTGTCTTATACGCAAATAATTATGAAGAGCCCGATGAAGAGAAACCGATACTTCAGAAATTTAATACTGTAAAAGAGGCTATAGAAGTATTCAGGGAGGGCCGGGTGATGAGCAAAGGTACAACTTCATCGACAGGAATAAACAGTACATATTTTGCAAATATTTTCGGGCCCCCTCAGTACAAAGAACTTCATGATGAAATAGCAGAAAATTATTTCAAAGAATTTTTTGCCAGAGGAATATTTGTGGGACAGCTCCGGACACGGCTTGGTATAGAAGGATGGGAACGAAAAGGGCCGGAAGCATCTGCAATTGAACTGCTTGAAAAAATACTGACAGGTTAAACCGGATTTAAAATAAGAGAATGGAGGTGCCCCCATGAAAGATATCATTAAGGACATAATTCTTAAAGCGGCCGCAAAAGCCCGAATGGAGACATCCAATGAGCCTGAACCAGAAGTAACTCATCCCGCATCATGGCCGATTCAATGCACTGTAGGACCCGGCCTGGAGGGTGCAATTGCCTGTGAAAGTAAAATAGGTTACGTGAATGGAGCCAAAGGCTGGCTTGTATATCGAGGATATGATATCTTTGACCTCTGCGCATATTCAACATTTGAAGAAGTTACATATCTCCTTATTCATGGCGAACTCCCGTCCAGAAAACAGTTCAAAGATTTCAACGAAAAACTTATTAAATTCAGACATCTGAATAAAAGCCTTAGACTTCTTGTTGGATTCCCCGTAGAAAACATGAGTCCCATGTCTGCTCTGCGGCTTGGAACGAACATGATGAGACAGGAGTTTACATATCTCGACCACGGAAAGAATGCTCCTTCAAAAGGTGAAGCCACAGCCTCGGATGACGATTCAATAGCTATGGAGACTCTTCCGAAGGGGGGCCAGAATGCCGCATTTGAATTCAAACATGATAGAAGGGGAAAACGTCCGGCAGTCTCATCGAAAAAGAAAAAGCCTAAGATAACAGATGACGGCAGCAGTATAGACACATGCTATCACCTAATCTCCGGAGTAGCAACAATAACCGCCGCAATCTCAAGACTTCAGAGAGGGAGAATACCACTGGAACCCGATTCAAAATTATCTCATGCGGGGAACCTCCTCTACATGATGACCGGAGAAAAACCCGACCCTCTTAAAGAAAAAATAATGGATGTATCACTGATACTTCACGCGGATCATGGTATGAATGCGAGCACATTCGCCTCGATGGTGGTAGCTTCTACCCTGTCCGATTTTTATTTCTCGGTCGGGGCAGGCATCGGTGCTCTAAACGGTCCTCTACATGGCGGAGCGAATGAAGCAGTAATGAAAATGCTTCGTGAAATCGGATCTGCTGAAAATGTAAAACCATGGGTAGAAAATGCACTTCTATCAAAAAAAAGAATTACAGGTTTCGGCCACAGAGTTTATAAAGCCTATGACCCCAGGGCAAGAATTCTTGAACCGCTTGCAGAATATCTTGCAGGTGAAGACAGCACAATCAGAAAAGAATTTGAAATTGCTAAAGAACTTGAAGCGGAAGTTATAAAAAAAATGGATTCGGAGAAAAAGATTTTCCCCAACGTCGATTTTTATTCCGGGATAGTTTACAGTTCTTTAGGAATAAAAAGTGAAATGTTTACACCTGTATTCGCAGTAAGCAGAGTCTCCGGATGGACTGCAAGAGTGCTGGAGTATCAGGAAAACAACAGAATATTCCGGCCAAGAGCTCTTTATACCGGAGAATTCAACAAAGAGTATATACCTTCATATAAAAGATAAATATTTTTCATAATGAATTGAGTTGATTCCCGATCAAAATACTTCCGGAAGCAAAACCCGGAATTCTCACATGAATCCGGTAACATTATTTGTATGAAATAGTCTTTAAGACTTCAGGATATAATTTTTTTAAAATATTAAACAAAGGAATAATATGAATAATAGAAAACATGTACAATATATATTTTACGGATCTTTGCTGTTAATATTCTCGGTTCTGATGTTCACTTTATATTATTTCAGCCTCATTCAAAAAGATTACGGCCTTAGAATCAACCTTACCGGAAGACAGAGAATGCTTTCCCAGCAGATTTTCAAAGAGATTCTTCTTTTCAACAATAATATAATTTCTTCTGATGAGATACAAAGAACAATGACAGTTTTTTCAGAAACACAAGATGCTCTTTTGTATGGAGGTTATGCTCCTGCTAACCTTGAAAAACATGAATTTAGAAAACTCCCTGAGACAAGCGACAGCGAAATTATTCTTAAACTGACAGATGTAAAAAATGAATGGGAACCAATCAAAAATAAAATTCTAGTATTCCTGCAGACAAAGGACAATAAAACCTTGATATCGATAATGTCCCACAATAAATCGCTGATTACCAAAATTGATAATTCTGTATATGCACTTCAATTAGAATCCGAAAGAAAAACGTTAATAAACCGTATCATAATTCTAAGCTTTTCCACAATGATTTCAATTTTGCTGATAATAAACATTATAAATAAAGTCAGAGACTTAAAGAATGCCGAAAGAAGAATCGAAGAGCTGGAAACGCTTCTCCCCATATGCAGCAGCTGTAAAAAAATACGAACAAACAATGAAAAACCGATGGAGCCCGATTCATGGACCACGATAGAGCATTATCTTCATAAAAACAAAGACATGACATTCACTCACGGCATCTGCCCCGACTGTATGAATAAGTTATATCCCGGAATGCTTGAATCTATAAAAAAACAAGTTTAAGCAGTATGTACTCCTTAACTTTTCTAAAGTAAAAAAAGCTCAATTATCCCCGCCGCATCTGGCGTCGGGGATATATAAATTTTTTTTGGGGAGGGTAATTACTGAAGTTTAATATATAATTGCATCAATCTCTTTATGCTCTTTCTCATCAATCAGACCGCAGGCCTGGATAAAATCAAGGAATATGTCATAAAGAAGCGGATCTATTTTAAAACTCAATGTGATAAAGTTTTTCTTCATTATTCTCAAAGCCTCGAATGGCGATTGATTCCTTCGATTAACCAGAGCGTTATAAACATCAATTATTTCAATCATTTTGCACGGGAAGTATGCAAGAGCTGTACCGTCTCTGAACTCCTTTTCATCATAGGTGATAAAGCATGAAGCATTATCCTCGGTCCTTTTTTTCTGTGTAAGCTTACTCAACACCGGATTGGTAAAATTGTAGCCGCTCTTTTCACCATAATATTCATGATGAAATGCCGCCATGGCAAGAACAGGGAATGGATACTTTTTCATCTTAAGTATCATATTGTAGCCTATAAGCACATGCATTTTTACTGTGTTTTCATCATATGGATCGGTGCTGTCATGATAGGAAATAATCGGCAGTTTCCCTATATCGTAAAGAAGTGCTCCCATGGAATACATAACCATCTCTTTCTCGGGATCGATTTTACGAAGACCACCTTTAATTATTTTTTCTAGAGTCATCATATCAACCTGGAGCCGTTTCTTATAATAACGGAGGTATCTATCCTTATAATCACCCCTGAGTTTTTTGGTAACGAATCCCTTATCAATATAATCATTATAAAAAAGGCAATAGCCTACAAACTGAAGTACACCTTTACACATATTGTCAATAGTATATGACCCTGTATCGATTTCATTAATTTTGCTGTAATTTTCATAGAGGGTCCCGTTGTTCTTAAAAATTTCTATAATTAATTGAAGAACCCACTCGGTCTTTATAAAAATCCCGTAAAGATTATTTTTTACATTCTCCGAGGAGAGGATATCTTCAAGATTGGCATAATTGGCGTAATATGTATTTGCTACAACCTCGACCATCTGTATAATTACCGAAATATCAATGGGCCCTTTTTTCTCATTGAGATTATGAAGTTTTTCAATACTGATATCAAGCTTCTCCTCTCTTTCAACAATCGACAGAAGCTGAAATTTCTCCATCTGTTCCGTAACTTTACCATACTGCTCAAGAATTTCAGAACTTGTCTTTTTAGTTCCGGAAGAATTGTTACCGCTGTTATTCAAGATTTCAGCATTCAGATCAAAGCCGCTGTCTTTACCGGCTTTCTCCTTCCATCTTTTCTCTATATAAAGATACGCCTTATCATCGGCCCCTTCACCTAAATACTGTTCCAGTTTCCCCACAGGTATAGTAACAAAAGTTCCATCGGGTTTTTTTCTGAAGACGGCAATGTTCCCTTTTATTATATCTTTTATGTTAAATATAACTTCATCAAATGTAAACTGAATCAGATCATTACTGTCAAAATCTCTTCCTGATAATTCTTCACTCATTTTTTATCTCCACAGACTTTATAACCGTTATATTTATAATATCAACAAAAAAAAACCGCAGTAATAATTATAATTATAGCAGTTTACGAAATGATTAAAACAGTGTCATTGCGAACGAAGTGAAGCAATCTGTTTTTGGAACAATTTTTTATTTATATAGAACAGGTAATTTATAAAACAGACTGCCACGGCATTTCATGCCTCGCAGTGACTATGTACTAATTCAATCGTAAATGCTATAGGGTAGCAAATTATAATAATTACTATTAATTATATCCTGTTTATAACTTTATTGACATATTCAATTCTAAAAGCATCATTTACTATAAC